>CAZKXV010000076.1:0-6439 GCA_964556835.1 uncultured Clostridia bacterium | reverse complement strand
AAATATAAAATTTCAAAAAAGTTAGCTTCAAAAACTAGCTTCTTCTACAGTCTGAGACAAGCATTGCTTGTCTTATTATAGTTAAAGAGTAGAAAATAAAGTCTTTATTATGTTAAGTCAAGTACATCTATTTACGTTAAGTCATTTAATCTATAACTGATTATTTTATTATTGCTTATAGTATAAATATATTCGCCTTTTTTCCCGCCCCTATCTTTTAAAAATAAAACAGATAATGTTTTTACTTTATAGACAGTCTTAATATTTGTTAAAAAATACATTTTTTGTTATTATTAAAGGATAAGATAATATGCGAGGTGAAAAATGGAATTTGGGAGAACAAGTATACCTGAAGATAAAGGTGTAAATTCAAATCTTTTATTAGAATTTTTTAATAAGCTAGATGAATTAGGAATAGATAGGCATGGGTTGGTCTTAATTAAAGATGATAATATTATTATTGAAAATTATACAGCCCCATTCTCAAATAAATATGCTCATGCTCTATTCTCGGGCTCAAAAGGCTTTATAAGCACAGCGGTTTCTTTCGCTATTGCTGATGGGAAAATGACCTTAGATACTCCTATCTTGGAATATTTTCCTGAATATAAGAAGCAAGCTGAAAAAGAACCTAGGAATGCTCTTATAACCATAAGACAACTGCTTACAATGACCAGTGGAAAGAAAAGCAGCTTTATAAAGAATATGACTAAAACTGATTATGCTGATGACTGGATAAAATACAAATTCCGTGATAATGATGATTTTCTTTATTCTAACGATGATGTATATATACTGGCGAAAGCTATTTCTAGAATATATGGAATGAGTATTGTAGATTTTCTAATGCCTCGTTTATTTATACCATTAGGTATAGAAAAACCATTTTGGGAACACAATGCCGAAGGCTATGAATCTGCCGCAACAGGATTATACATAAAGACACTTGATTGGGCGAAAGTTGCTTATTGCTACTTAAATAACGGCAAATACGGAAATAAGCAAGTAATACCGAAAGAATGGACAGAGATTTGCGGAGAAAAACATATCAAATTACCCGATTTTTATGAAACTAGTAAAGACTATGGATATTATTTTTGGTGCAACCCAGACTGTGGATACCGATTTGATGGTATGTTTGGACAATTGGCTTACATCTTTCCGAAACATAAAGCTGTGCTAGTTATTCATAGTAGCACATGTAAGGAATTTGATTTAATTAAGACAATATATGAATATTTCCCGAAAGCTTTCGAAACATCATCTGATGGGAGTCAAGCTGATAAATTATTAACTAAATTAGCCGAATCTACAAACTATGAATTACCTATTAATGAGAGAAGTTCGAAAGAAAAGGATATTTCGAAATATATTTATAGTCTAGGACTCTATCAGTGCGTTGATATTATAGGGTATCCTTTATCGATGATACCTATGTCTGTAAATACTTCTTTTGCTCAAAAAGCGAAACATACATTGAACAATTTATCTTTCGAATTTAAGGAATGGGGTGCGACTTTGTCTTGGAATGAGGGCAAGGAATTTAATAATATCGAAATAGGCATGGATGGCAAATACCGTGAATCGCTAATTACTCTTGGCAATTTTAAATTTACAATATTATCGTATGCGTACTGGGAAGATGATAAAACATTGAATATAGAAATACGACCAATTGAAACTCCCTCAAGGCGTTACTTGAAGATTAAGTTTGGCAAGCACCAAGCAAGGATTAAATTCACTGCCGTACCATCAATGAGGTCATTTGCACTTGGGCATATGGATGAAGTTATGTATAAGCCCAGTGCTAAGATTGTAACTGCTATGAAAAATTTCTTTATGGAGTTATTATTTAAACTTACAGAACCAAACCTAATAGCAAGAGCAAAGCACAAAAAATAGAATGGAAACAATCCATTTGAAATTCATATTGCTATAAAATATGATTTAGCAAAATATTAATGCATAGAAAATTGGCTTTCACCGTTATATAATTATAGCGGGAAAATGCCTTAATAAGTCCCTAAAAACCCCTGTTTAATTAATGAAGGTAATAATTTTGATTTACTTTTCTTATTTTTATTATGTATTGTTTATGTTCTTGTTTTTATGAAGATTTATAGGGAAATGAACTTCAATAATATAATTTTCATCGCATCTGTAGTACCCAAACAAAAGCTGTATATAGGTTATCTTGTGTACTATTATATAACTGTACTCCTTCTATCAGTTGCCTAATTTTTCTTCCAAAACGAAGACAAACCACTACTTAAAACAGGACTTTAAAATATATTTTCTAAGTCGATAAAATACCCCTTTATTTCGCTTTACAAAACGAATTGCAAAGAGTAAAATTCTTAGCTGAACATCAGAAGAAGGTATAAACAATTATGAAACCTCAATTAATTGAGTCATTAAAGGGATATAGTATTAAGCTGCTAGGAAAAGATTTCCTTAGCGGTGTGATAGTTGCTATAATAGCACTCCCGATGTCTATTGCATTGGGTCTACAATCAGGAGTTACCTTACAACAAGGCATTATTACCGCTATTGTTGCAGGATTCTTTATAGCAGCTCTGGGCGGATCAAAATTTCAGATAGGGGGACCTACAGCAGCATTTGTTGCAATCATAGCTGGGTACTTATCCAATCCACAAATAGGTTTTCTTGGCTTGCAAATAGCTACTTTTATGGCGGGATTACTACTACTTCTTATAGGTTTTCTGCGTTTAGGCAAGTTCATAAAATATGTTCCCTATCCTGTTGTTATCGGTTTTACAGCGGGTATCGGAATAACATTGATGCTAGGACAGCTTAAAGATTTCTTCGGATTACCTACCGCAATAAACGGTTCTTTTATAGATAAGATGACTATTCTATTTTCAAATCTAAAATATCTTAACTACTTAACCCTTACGATAGGAATGATAACACTGATGACTATCTTACTAATAAATAAGATTAACAAAAAAATTCCTGCATCATTTATCGCTATATTGGTTGCCTCACTACTTACCTTTGTACTACAAAAGGCGAATACATCTGCACAAAATATAGCTACTTTGACCTCAACCTTCGGGGAAATTAAAGCTGAGGTCAGCTTTATTAGTTTTGGTCAAATATCTTCTATAAATTGGATAGACTTGATTATACCCACTCTTGTTATAACCTTTTTAGGCGGTGTGGAGAGTCTGCTCTCCTGTACGGTAGCCGACGGCATGACTGATACAAACCATAATGCTAACCAAGAACTTATTGGACAAGGTGCGGCAAATCTTATCTGCCCTCTCTTTGGAGGCTTACCGGCAACCGGTGCAATAGCACGTACTGCTGCAAATATTAAGAACGGCGCACAAAGTCCGATTTCTGGTATTGTTCATTCCTTAACACTATTGATAATGTTTCTTTGCTTGATGCCTTTAGTTGGATATATACCTATGGCGGCTTTGGCCGCAGTATTAATTATGGTTGCCTACAATATGTCAACTATTCCGCTATTGGTAAAGCTCTTTTCCTTATCAGCAAAGGATACATTTGTATTAGTACTTACCTGTATGCTTACAGTCGTAGAAAATTTAGTTATAGGCGTGACAGCAGGTATAGCCATTATGTTAGTACTTTCTCTCCCTACCATATTAAGCAAACTAACTGTAGTTAATGAAGGTGGTGTAATCAAAATATGCGGTGCAATAAACTTCATAAATATAGAAAGAATAATCAAAGAGGTAAATGAAACTACTCTGTATGTAGATATAACAGCGCTTAAAGGAGTGGACTTGTCGGGCCTAGACCGACTACGCAAGCATATGAAGCCGATGATTAATAAGCCTCAAATAAAGGGGATACAACGACATGACAAAATTTTACTTGCCTTAAATAGCAGCAGTCACTAGTTTTTATAATTTTCATCCAATTTCATATAATAAAAATGTTAGATGTATTTTAATAGGTATAAAGTATGATACTAGAGATTACTTATTATAACTCAATTCTATTAAACTGTCATAACACCGCAAAAAAAAGGCACTATGCTCTTATGCATAGTGCCTACTTAATTCTATATTATACTATGAATTTCCATTGCCCACGCTATTTCCGTTTCCATTAATAACAGTATTGCCAGTTACATTTCCTTTTCCGTTTTTGTTGCTATTAACACTTCCATTTATGTTATTTTCTCTATATCTATTTTCAGTCATTTCTCTCAATCTAGTTTCAATTTTATCGACATTTCTAGTATTTTTGCCCTTTATTTCCATATTGATTGTAACATCTTCTTCTAAATACCCGTTATTATCAAGTGTCTCTAGAATATATTCATATGCTTCATCTAATGGCTTATCTTCAATTTGGTTAGCATCAAACAATGCTTCTGCATCAGCATTCAACGCCTCATATCCTACCACCTTTTGTGCTGCGCTTACTGCAAGACTGAAAGAAGGATTAATCTCAAATATTATTTCCGTTTGTGGGTCAGTATAATACACTGAAGTACCCCAAAACATACCGATAATAACCACTAAAATCACAGCAGCATAAGCTATTATTCTAGGCTGTTTTTTCTTCTTAACAGCTTTCTGCTCAGTGCTACCTATAGCCACCCTACTCGCAATGGATTCTATATCAAGATTAGGCATCTGCGCTAATCCTTGCTCTAATATTAATTTTTCTATATCATTTTTCTTCATTATATACCTCATAGTTTTCAAGTTTCAATTTCAGCTTCTTGATTGCCTGTGCATAATTCCATCTTATTGTCGCATATGGTTTCCTCAATATTCGTGCAATCTCTTTGTGCTGAATATCACCGATGGTGTGCATATATACAACTTGATACTCGGTTTCATTCAGAATCTCTTTTGCTATCTTCAATACATAATCTGCATCAGCTTTGATTTCCTTTTCATCATCTACAACTAGACTATTGCTAATTTTTTCATCGAAAGATACTAGTTTTTTTCTTTTTCTATATTCATCTATCGCTATATTTCTTGCAATCTGGCATATCCATGCAAGAGGTTTTGTGCCTGCTTGATAGCTGGATATATTTGCACATACTTTTATATAAGTTTCTTGCATTATATCTTCCGCCGTGCTACTGTTTCTTAATACACCATACGAAACAGAAAATACAGCACGCTTAGTCTGATTATATATCTCAACCAAAGCGCGCCTATCTCCATTTTTCAATTCAAGCATTAAACTATCTAAATTCATTTGATTAATACCTCAATGAGATTGTACCAAATAGCTACTTTAATGTCAATTCTATTATTCGCTATCGCAATTACTAGTGCTATTACTATTTCCTGCACTATTCTGCCAAGCACTAATATTAGCTGCTATTGTAGCATTATTTTGTTCGCATGCTTCAGAATGTTCTTGAATTTTTAATTGATTGGTTGCAATTTTCTGTGTTTTTAGATTTTGTCTTTCTTGTTGATTTAACGTATTACCATTCTTGTGTTGGAACTTATTTCCGTTTTCCTCATGAACTAATTCCATAAGTTCTTTCATGGATTTGTCTTTTAATTCATCCAAAGTTAATCCGCTTCTATCTACTGCAAGCATCAATATCTTTACTTGCCCCACCGATATATCTAGTTCCTCTGCTTGAGCTTGATAACTTTCTAACGTTTCAGTTGACACTTTACCGAATACCCCTTTATTTTGGAAATATAGATTAAGCTTGTTCTTAATATTCTCACAAACTACATCATCTTCAGTACCATCTTCAGAGATTGCGACTATTTCAATTTCTTCGCCTTCGGTATCCACATCTACATAACCTGCTTCTATTGCCATATCTAAGACTTCTTCTGCTGCGGTTTCGATTGTTTCGCCTACTAAGTCAACATCTGATAAAAGAACCTCAGCATCTTCGTTAACACAATAGTATGAAACGATTTCGCCACTTTCGTTCACAACAAAGTCGACTTCTGGATTGATCTTCAACGATACATAACTGTATTCTTCGCTATCACTTTGCAAATCACAAGCTACTAGCCCTGCCGTTGAAATAATTGCTACTAACATAATTATTCCTAATAAAATATTCTTTTTCATAATAATGTCCTCCTTAATTATTTTCTTCAACCATATAACGTTACAGAAGCTGAAAATGTTTGATAATTTTGAAATTTATTATAGAAAGTTGTTATTCTAATTGGGAAAATAGCTAAAAAGAGCTTAGTAAATTATATAATTTAACTAGCCAAATTCTTCGATATAACATTCGATGAACTTTTTGATATAAAATAATACTTATATTGATACTTTGTTCAATAAAAAAGCCTTATGTATTCAAGGATATCTTGTCTGTTGCCCCTATAAGCTCCAGCACACTCCATTTTGGCAGAAACAGTTGCAGTCGCCATAAGTAGAGCATTTTCGATACTGCTGTCTAATCTTTCTGTAATATATGCAGCACAAGTTGTAT
>CAZKXV010000075.1:0-6457 GCA_964556835.1 uncultured Clostridia bacterium | reverse complement strand
AGCAGAAATGAACGAGATACCTACAGCATTAAGTGATACTATAGATTATTATGAAAAAAACGGTTTATCCCCTGAACTACAAGCTGACTTATCGAAAATTACAAGTGTAATCATTATAGCTTGTGGTACTGCTTATAATGCAGGTTGTGCTGGCAAATATATGATAGAATCGAAAGTCGGTATACCTTGTACCGTACAGTATGCAAGTGAGTTCAGATATTGCAGTCCTGTATTGTCTGAACAAACTCTTGTAATTGCTGTCAGTCAATCAGGTGAAACAGCAGATACTATAGCTGCAGTAAGACTTGCTCGTTCAAAAGGCGTAAAAGTAATTTGTATAGCAAATGTTGCTAGAAGCACTCTTACAAGAAATGCTGACCATATTATGCTCACCTATGCTGGACCAGAAATTGCGGTCGCAGCTACTAAAAGTTATAACTGCCAAGTAACCGTACTAGCTATACTTGCAAGTTTATGGGGGCAAGATAAAGCTTTATTCAAGCAAATTAAAGGGTTACCTATGCTTGCTAGAAAGTGCATAATTAGGTGTTCAAGCGGCGAATTGCCATACAATGTTTTCAATATAGCAGAAAAAGTATTCTTCATCGGTAGGTTACTTGACTATACAACTGCTCTAGAGGGTTCTTTGAAATTTAAGGAGATTACCTATATTATGAGTGAGGGTTATGCGGCGGGAGAACTTAAGCATGGCACTTTAGCTTTAATCGATAAGGGAACTCCCGTAGTTACTATCATAACTTCAAGAGATATAGCGTCTAAGACCCTCAATGCCGTACACGAAGTTGAAGCTCGTGGAGCTAGAGTATTACTAATCTCTTGTTTTGAGGATTTAATTGACAATTCTAATTGCGAAAGCTTCTTGATACCTGAAAGTCACCCATTATTAATGCCTGTATTATCTGTTATTCCTTTACAGTTTATAGCGCATGAAATATCTAGACATAGGGGCTGTGACCCCGATAGACCTAGAAACTTAGCGAAATCTGTTACAGTAGAATAATATACAAATTTCTTTGTATTTCTTGAACCAAAGTGATATAATACGAAAAGGTGAATGACTAATGACTAAAAGAAAATTACTTCTTAGGATGTATGACTTATTGATTATATTTACAGTGTATATAAGCATGATAGAGTTCTATCATGCGATTAATTCTGCCCATATAAGTTTCTCAATGATAGTTATTTGCACCTTAATAATAGCTTCAGTATATATGGTATTATATGAAATATTTGGTATTTACCGTACTGTTTGGCGTTATGCGACACAAACTGATTATTTCAAATTGCTTATTTCTTCTGTACTTGCCGGTGCCATTATTGCACCATTGCTAGAGCTAATTTTAGAACAAAGTGTTACTACAGGAATTATAATTGGAGACTTTATTTCTTTACTAATTCTTATGTCGATTAGAATGATGTATAATATTTTTGAAATGAGAAAAAGGGCTGAGGGAGAGAAAGAAACTAAGCGTACGCTCATTGTCGGTGGTGGTTGGACGGCAAAAAACTTACTTCCACAACTTATGAGCAGAACAAGCGAATATACACCACTTGGTTTTGTAGATGATGACAAAGAAATTCGAGGCAGAAATATAAGCGGTCTTCCAGTACTAGGTACCACATCAGATATACCAAAGATTTGCAGAGAACATAGTATTAAGACTATTATTTTCGCAATTCCATCAATTAATACTGAAAATGAACGCAGGATTATGAAGCTATGTTTTCAGAGCGGTTGCGAATTAAAACGACTTCCACATATAGATGACATTATCAATAGGAAGAATTTATATAGCGAAATAAAAGCTGTTAAGATAGAAGATTTATTAGGTAGGGAACAATTAAAATTTGAGGATAAAAATGTTTCTGCACTAATCAAAGGAAGAGTAGTTCTAATTACTGGTGGCGGCGGGTCTATAGGTAGCGAGCTTAGCAGACAAATTGCAAAATATGCACCCAAAAGATTGCTTATTATTGACAACTACGAAAACAATGCTTATAGCATTCAACAAGAATTAATTAGGGAATATGGCAAAAAATTATTAATAAATGTTGAAATTTTTTCAGTATGTGACCGCAAAAGAATGGAGATATTTTTCGATAAATACAAGCCCAATATTGTTTTTCACGCAGCTGCCCACAAACACGTTCCGTTTATGGAGACTACTCCCGAACAAGCTATCAAAAATAATGTCGGAGGCACACTCACCTGTGCTGAAACAGCTTGTAAATACGGCGTTTCTAAGTTTATTATGATTTCTACCGACAAGGCAGTTCGCCCCACAAATATTATGGGAGCTAGTAAGAGAATATGCGAAAAAACTATAAGGTGTGTAGCGAAAAGTGAAAATTGCAACACCGAGTTTGCAGCGGTAAGATTCGGTAACGTATTAGGGAGCAATGGTTCAGTAATACCACTATTTAAGTCACAAATTAAGAAAGGTGGACCCTTAACTGTAACGGATAAGAATGTTATTAGATACTTTATGACAATTCCAGAGGCGGTATCATTAGTAATGGAGGCAGGTTCTTTGGCACGTGGTAATGAAGTCTTTATACTTGATATGGGCGACCCTATGAAAATAGTCGACTTAGCAGAAAATCTAATTAGATTGTCCGGTTATATTCCTTACAAAGATATTGACATTGTGTTCACAGGTCTTAGACCGGGCGAGAAAATGTATGAAGAACTATTATTACAGAGTGAGGAAGTTACTACTACTGAAAGCAATAAGATATATATAGGCAAACAAAAGCCGTTCGATGAACAACTATTCCGCATTGACATTGATACTATACTTGAATATGCTCATAACAATGAAATACCTAAAGTAATGGAAATGATTAAGAAAATGGTAACATCATTTGATCATGCGAAGAATGATAAAAATACGAAGAACAAGAATATTAAGAAATAATAATATTGAATATATATTATTATAATTAAGTGACTACATATTTAAGTAGGCACTTTTTTTATATCAAAATAATACCTTAGTTTTGATACCTTCAACCATATGGCACAAAATATTGAAAGATACACTTCTCGAAGATTATAATGTTTTTGAGATTATTTTTTATAATCAAGGAGAAACATATGGAAATTTTGAATGCAATGGTGCAGAATGATAAATCATTTCTGTGGATAGAAGGAGCGAATGTTTTAGCTGGAGAAAATTTAACGACCGAACTCGTGGTTGGGCTGTGCGACAATATAATTGATACGGATATTTATCTAGAATTTAGTTGTCCAAACAATGTAAAAGTTATATCACCTAAATTAACTATTATATCCGCTGAGGGCTGTGTAAAATATCAGCTACCTTATCAAATTACTAGATATGCTGGATTAATAGATATGCAGCTAATATCAAGAGATAGTGCAACAAATACAATTATCTTCAAGACTAGAATATTGCAATTTGAAGTGAGTGAATCCATTAATGCCCAGTTTACTATTGATGAATATTTCGAGGACATAGTATCCGTATGGCAAACTCAAATCAATACAATGTTGGACAGTCTTTCTGGTGTTTCTGAAAATATTGCTGCAAATGCTAGTTCAATATCTGATAACGCAAGCGCTATTTCAACTAACTCGAGCAATATATCTTCAAATGCTAGTTCAATATCTAGTAACGCAAGCGCTATTTCAACTAACGCAAGCAATGCATCTACAAATGCTAGTGCAATATCTAGTAACGCAAGTGCTATTTCAACTAACGCAAGTGATATCATAACCCTTGCTGGACAGATACCTACCAGTTCTCTCATAATGAACCATATAAGCGGACAAGTGATTGGAACAAGCAGTTGGGAGGTTTCAGGAACTAAATATAAGAGTGAACTTTCTAACACGTATTTTAATTCAAATAGCGTAGTATTAATCAATTATTCAGATGCTAGCAAAGAATACGCCTATACCGCAGAAATTTATAAGTATAACACTTCAATAAGTAACGGACTTCTAACAATATATGCAAGCTATATCCCCTCTGCATCACTCACTCTCGATATTACTATAATAAAGGAGGTCTAATTATGGGTTTTGCTATTAATAACCTTCTACAAGGAGATGGTACTAAGAAAATATATACGCAAACAACAATGCCAAGTTCAACAAGCGGTCTTTGGGTAAAAACAGATACTAAGCCAGCAAGCCTGCGTACAATCAACAAAGATGTTCTATGCCCAACAATGGGTTCCTCTTGGTCATTGCTAAATATCTCAAATGATTATAATTTACAAGAAATTATCGACGATAAAATGTATCTACTAGGCGGTACAAACAATGATATTCTAGTCATTGATTTATCTGCTTCGCCTGTAACATATTCTTCAAAAACTGTTTCCAATAATACAACTTATATTACTTCAGCAAGTATTGGAGACACTATTTATGTAGTTGGGCAATCAGGCAACCTTGAAGTCAAGGCACTTATTCCTACCGCATCTAGTCCTAGTTATGATAGCGTTTTCGACACTGTTGCAAGTTGGGGAGGTTGTCGCTTAGCTTCAGAGAATTCATTATTATATGCACTACAAATTTCCTATGGCTCTTCAGCTGAGTTAAAATATATAGATACATCGTGCACAATTACCGCATGGACATCTCTACCTAATTTGCCCGATTGTACTTATATGGCAAGTTTTATTATTCATAATTCCTCAATTTATATTGTTGGAGCTGGAGCGGACGGTTCAAAATGCTATTCTTATTCTCCTGATGCTAATAGCTGGGGTGAAATAAAAGGTTTTATAGCTTATGATTTATTTCAACCTTGTCTTTTCATTTATAAAGGCGATGTTGCTTTTACTCTATGCGGTGGTGCAGTAAATACTAATAATACGCAAAGACTTAGAAATGGGGCTTGGCATAATTATGAAACAGCGGGCTTTCCACATACCATAGAAATATATTCATCACCTAGTAACACCAATATGAGTTCACTAGGATATCATTTCTATGAATTCAGTTCTGGGACTTTGTTCTCCATAGGCTTTAATAACCCGCTTTTGAATTACACTGATAATACTATTCTCATAATGACTGAAGAAGGTACAACAAATTCAACTCTTGCTGAAATTGGCTCACTGTCTGCTGATAATAGAATTTGTGGTTGTTACCATTACACAAATGGCAGTTTCGGAGAAACGCTAGCTCCTCTTGAGTGTGCGGTATACGACGTAGAGAGTAGTTCTTGGAACAATATTACTAGCACTCCTCCATACTTAAAATGGTCTTAAATTAGTTATATATATAGTAGTACAAGAATATATTATATAAAAATAATGTGAGGCTCATATCACTTATATATATAAGAAGGTATGAGTTTAATAGCACCCAGTAGCATAGCTACTGGGTGTTTCTGATTAATAAAAAGCAAGATAATTAATTATTATTATTAAATAACAGTATAATTGACTTTATAAATCACTTCAAGTATAATTTGAATACTAGTTTGAAAAAGGAGAATTTATATGCAAAAAAGCAAAGTATCAATAATAGACAAAATTAAGGTTTTTTCAAGAAATGAATTAGTCTGTATGCTCGCCCTACTCATAGGGCTAATGTATGGAATGTATTACTTAGATATTATGAATCCGCTTGAGTATTCACTATCTGAAATGGGCAGATATAATCATGCTCTTTTCATATTATGGTCATTATCTTCAGGGCTAGCATTGCTTCTTAATGTGCCTAGATTGTATGACAGAATTAATTATAAGAGCAAGCTAGGCAAAAGTTTTCTATACATAGGACTAATTGCACTAGTACTAACTTTTCTAAATATGTCTAAAGACCCTATGTATTGGTATTGGATACACGTGGCAACGGCTATAATATTTTCTGTTTTTTCATTTTTTTCTGTTGCTGTCGCATTATTATATATGTTCAAAAAAAATGCTCAATACAAAGCACTTACAATCATATTCTTTATTTTGCTTCTAATAGACATAGTTTTCTTGATAATCTATGAACAAATGGCACTTTTTGAATTCATTCCCCTCCTCGCTTGCTATGTAGTATTTTGTTTCACAAACTTTACTAAATCTTTCGAACTAGAACATGCGAAAGACCCCGCCATCAAAGAAGCAGTAGTTGAAAATCTAAAAAAATAGAATAATTAAATAAAACAAATTATCGCCCCACACCCCTATTTTTCGTACTATTAGAAAACCAAAGAAAAAGCTAGTTTTTTTGAAACTAGCTTTTCTATGGTCTAAGCAAATATTATTCTTGCTTAATTATATAACAACTTGAATATCTTATCTACTCTCCCGTTCTCAATGCCTCAACAGGATTCTTTCTTGCTGCAATTGCAGATGGGATAAGTCCAGCAATAAATGTTAGGAAACTGCTTATAGCAATTAGCATTAGTGCATGGTCAGCTATTAAAGATGCAATATTTTTCATATCTGATGCAGTTTC
>CAZKXV010000074.1:0-6464 GCA_964556835.1 uncultured Clostridia bacterium | reverse complement strand
ATATTTACAAAAGATATTAGTTTCAAAATTAAAGAACAAGACCTTGATTGTTGTTTATCAATTACAAATATTAGTGCAGGTGAAAAAGAATTTGATATTATTGTAAGAGATTTGCTTATAGAAATAGGTGATAATATCTATAGAGAAGGCAATGAAACGCTTGCAGAAACTTTATTTCATTGCTTAAGTATGAATCGCCTAAAGATTTCTATTGCTGAAAGTTTAACCGGTGGACTTCTTACCAATGAGCTAGTTTCTATTGCCGGCTCTAGTGCTGTACTTAATGAGGGTATAGTTACCTATTCTAATCAATCCAAGATTTCTAGGCTGAAAGTACCTAAGAAAATAATAGACGAATATGGTGCGGTATCTAGTGAGTGTGCAGTAGCTATGGCAGAGGGATTGCTTAAGTCTTCTGAATCTGATATTGCAGTATCTACAACAGGTCTTGCAGGGCCTAGCGGCGGAAGTGAAGCAAAGCCAGTGGGGCTGACATATATAAGTGTTGCAGATAATAATAATACTAAAGTATATAATCATGTATTTGTAGGGAGTAGAGAGAGTATAAGAAAACAAGCAGTTAGTACTGCATTATTCTACACCATCAAAAAAATAATGAAAGGATAAAAGAAATTTAAGGAGAAAACTATGACAAATAATAACGAAGCAAGCAAAAAAAATCTTGATTTAGCTATAGCTCAAATCGAAAAAGCCTTTGGTAAAGGTTCAATAATGCAATTAGGAGATAATTATGTTGCTAATATAGACACTATACCATCTGGTTGTTTGACATTAGATATAGCTCTTGGAATAGGCGGATTTCCTAGAGGGCGAATAGTAGAAATATATGGTCCAGAATCTTCAGGTAAGACCACTCTAGCACTCCAAGCAATAGCTCAAGCACAGAAATTGGGTGGAACGGCGGCTTTTATTGATGCAGAACATGCGCTTGACCCAACTTATGCAAATGCTCTTGGTGTAAATCTTGATGATTTGTATGTATCTCAACCTGATAATGGAGAACAAGCCCTAGAAATTACTGATACTTTAGTTAGAAGCAGTGCTGTAGACATTATTGTAATTGACTCTGTAGCAGCACTTACTCCAAAAGCAGAAATAGAAGGTGATATGGGCGCTAATCACATTGGTTTACAAGCAAGATTAATGAGCCAAGCTCTTAGAAAACTTGCAGGCATATGCAGCAAATCAAATACTTGTGTTATATTCATCAATCAGCTAAGAGAAAAGGTTGGAGTAATGTTTGGAAGTCCAGAAGTTACAACTGGTGGTAAAGCATTGAAATTCTATGCAAGTATCAGATTGGATATTAGACGTATTGATTCAGTGAAAAAAGGTGCGGATATAATAGGAAACAAGACTAGAGTCAAAGTAGTTAAGAATAAGTTAGCGCCTCCTTTCAAAGTTGCTGTATTTGATATTATGTACGGTCATGGTGTTTCTAATTTAGGCTGTATACTTGATATTGCGATAGAGAAAGATATTATACAGAAAAGCGGTTCTTGGTTGCGTTATGATGGAGAACAGTTGGGACAAGGAAGAGATAAAGTTTTAGAATATCTTGAAGCAAATCCTGATTTTGCCAAATTACTTGAGGATAAAATTAGAGAAAGCTAAGCTTAACTCAAATACATTTACATACTTATAAAACTATGACCTATTATTAAGTATTTTAACTTGACAATAGGTCATTAATATTTTACAATGGTTGTATAACTAGGGGAATCTCTAGTAATGAATCTTGAAAATTAAATATGGAGGTAAATTTATGTTAATTAATAACATTTTGTTTGCTGCCTCAGGAGAAAACATAGGATTGACTATACTATTCATTCTACTCGGAATAATTGGTGGTGGAGTAGGTGGATTTTTCATATACAAGAACTATGCATTCAAAAGCATTGGAAGCGTTAAAGCTGAAGTTGCGAAACAACTAGAGGAAAGTAGACAAGAAGCAAAAACACTTCGTAAAGAAGTACTATTAGAAGCAAAAGAAGAACAATTAAGGCTTCGTGCAGAAGTTGATAAAGAAGTCTTGAAACGGAGAAACGAAGTATCCAAAGTTGAGGAAAGAATTGCTCAACGAGAAGATATTTTGAACAGAAAAGAGCTAAATATTGATAATAAACTAGATTCTATTGAAACTCTAAAACAACAAATATTATCACAGCAACAATCTATAGCTTTAGAACAAGAAGAAATAGATAAATCAAAAGAAAGAATACTCGCAGAGTTGGAAAATGTTGCAGGTATGTCAAGTGAAGAAGCTAAGGGTATCCTTATGGAAAACTTACTTGATACTGTAAGGAAAGCAGCGGCAACTCAAGCGAAAGAGATAGAAGCAGATGCAAAAAACAATGCAGAGAAAAAGGCGAAAGAAATAGTTGGATATGCTATCCAAAGATGTGCAGCTGACCATTCAGCTGAAGTAACAGTTTCAACAGTCGAATTACCTAATGATGAAATGAAAGGCAGAATTATTGGTAGAGTAGGTCGTAATATCAGAGCATTTGAGAATGCTACAGGTGTTGACCTAATTATTGATGATACACCAGATATTGTTACATTATCTGCATTTGACCCAATCCGAAGAGAAATTGCTAAGAGAACTTTAGAGAAACTCATTACAGATGGTAGAATACACCCTGCAAGAATAGAGGAAATAGTCGATAAAGTTAGATTAGAAGTTAATCATATCATAGTAGAAGCAGGCGAAAGTGCTGTTTTTGATGCTGGTGTGTTTAATGTGCATTCAGAGATTGTTAAGGTACTAGGTAGACTTAAGTATCGTACTAGTTATGGTCAAAATGTACTGAAGCATTCACTAGAGGTATCATATTTATCCGGTCTTATGGCAACTGAATTAGGTGCAAATATCAAAGTTGCAAAAAGAGCTGGATTGTTGCATGATTTAGGTAAAGCTATTGACCATGAATTTGAGGGAACTCATACTCAAATAGGTGTAGATTTAGCGAAAAAGTATAATGAAATTCCTGCTGTTATTCATGCTATTGAAGCGCATCATGGCGATGTAGAAGCCAATACTATTGAGGCTGTTATCGTTCAAGCTGCTGACGCAATAAGTAGTGCTAGACCGGGAGCTAGAAGAGAATCAATACAGAACTATATCAAACGTTTAGAGAAACTTGAAGGGGTTGCAAATTCATTCAAGGGAGTTGACCATTCATACGCTATCCAAGCGGGTAGAGAAATCAGGGTTATTGTTAAGCCTGATCAAGTTGATGATGAAGCAACGGCATTTATGGCAAGAGAAATTGCCGAGAGATTAGAGGCTGAACTGGATTATCCAGGTCAAATTAAAGTCAATGTTATTCGAGAGCTTCGAAGTGTGGACTACGCTAAATAATAGATTAATGCGATTGATAATTCAATCGCATTTTTTTTGTGTATTTTAATAGCAATTATTTGTATAGTTGTGTATAATTGTAAGAGAGGTTTGCTATGAAAAATGTATATGAGAATCCATTAATAGTTAGATACGCAAGCAAAGAGATGTGCGCTATTTTTTCTGATGATAATAAATTCACTAATTTTAGAAAATTGTGGATAGCTTTAGCTGAAGCGGAGAAAGAATTAGGGATTAATATTACTGATGAACAGATATCAGAAATGAGAGCACATATTTCTCCAATCAACTACGATGTTGCTGACGCATTTGAAAAGAAAGTAAGGCACGATGTTATGGCACATGTACATGCTTTTGGTACTCAATGTCCTAAAGCTATGCCTATAATACATTTAGGTGCAACAAGCTGTTATGTTGGTGATAATACCGATTTAATTGTATTGAAACAAGCATTAAAGTTAGTTGAAGTTAAGATTGCTAATGTTATAGATAAATTATCTAAATTTGCTCTTGAATATAAGGGGCTTCCAACAATGGGCTTCACGCACTTACAGCCTGCCCAACTTGTTACTGTGGGGAAGAGGGCGACTTTATGGATACAAGACCTCCTAATGGATATTATGGCGTTAGATAACGTGAAATCACAGCTTAAGATGCGAGGGGTGAAAGGAACTACAGGAACTCAAGCAAGTTTCTTGCAATTATTTGATGGCGACTATGACAAAGTAAAAATTCTTAATGATAAAATTACCTCAAAAATGGGCTTTGATAAGTCTTTCGCTGTAAGTGGACAGACTTATCCTAGAAAACTAGACTACACAATTTTATCGTTCTTATCATCAGTTGCACAAAGTGCTTACAAGTTCAGCAACGATATTAGATTACTTCAGAATATGAAAGAAATTGAAGAACCCTTTGGCAAAGCTCAAATTGGTTCGTCTGCTATGGCTTACAAACGCAATCCTATGCGTTCTGAGCGTGTTTCTTCATTAGCAAGATTTGTGTTGTCATTGCCTATTAATGCGTCTGTTACAGCTAGTACGCAGTGGTTCGAAAGAACACTTGATGATAGTGCAAACAAACGTATAGTTATGGCACAAGGTTTTCTTGCGATAGATGCAATTTTGGAATTATATATGAATATCACAGATGGACTAGTTGTATATGAGAATGTTATCAGAAAACATATAATGGAAGAACTACCTTTTATGGCTACTGAAGTAATTCTAATGGAATGTGTAAAAGCCGGCGGAGACAGACAAATATTACACGAGAGAATAAGAGTTCATTCAATGGAGTCGGGCAAGGTAGTTAAGCTTCAGGGCAAACCTAATGATTTAATTGATAGAATTAAGAAAGATACAGCCTTTAAGGCAGTATGGGGAATACTTGATAGTATAATGAATCCAATTAATTTCATTGGTTGCGCAAGCGAGCAAGTAGATGAGTTCTTATCTTCAGAGGTTACTCCAATGCTTGCAAAATACAAAGAAATTCTAGGAATTGCAGGAGAAATTAAAGTATAGAATACAAAAAAAACACTATTGCTAGTGTTTTTTTGGCAGGGGAGACGCGATTCGAACACGCAACCAATGGTTTTGGAGACCACTACTCTACCGTTGAGCCACTCCCCTAAAATGACATTAAACATTGTAATATAGACACATAATAAAGTCAAATAAAAGAGGGTCATATATGAATAAAAAATATATATTAGGAATTATTGGTGCTGGAAATATGGCAAATGCCATAATTAGTGGCATAATCAATGCAAATAATATCGTTGCACCTAATCAAATTATCATTAGTGATATAGATAGCGATAAACTAAATTATTATAGTGCAAAGGGCGTAAATGTTACGGCTGATAATAATGATATTATTTCTGATTGTGAGTTTATTATTTTCGCTGTTAAACCACAAGTTTTTGGCAAATTAGATTTTCTTAAGGGGATAACTGTTGGTACGAAACTAATTTCTATAATGGCGGGCATACAGATATCAACTATTAGAGATGTTGTGGGCAAAGATTTGCCTGTCTGTCGTGTTATGCCAAATACTCCCGCTCTCGTAAGGAAGGGGATGTCTGTACTCTGTTATGCTGGCTTTGATGACAGCTCTATTGCTCTAATAGACAGTATTTTTGCCTCTATTGGACAGATTGCACATCTTGGTGAAGATAGTTTTGATGCTGTAACTTCTATTAGTGGAAGTGGACCTGCCTATGTATACTTATTTATTGATGCTATGATTAAAGGCGGTATTATGGGTGGTCTAAGCCCCGAAATTAGTAGGCAACTCGCAGTTGCGACAGTTATCGGCGCGGGGGAGTTGGTTAATCAATATAAGGAACAACCCATAGAGGATATGATTAATGCGGTATGTAGCAAAGGGGGAACAACTATTGAAGCAGTTAACACCTTTAGGGCAGAGAAATTGGAAGATTTAGTAGGCAAGGCAATTACTGCTTGTAGACTTAGGTCTGAGGAATTATCGGGAAAGAAATGAAAAATGTAGAAATCTATACTGATGGTGCTTGCTCAAATAACCCTGGGGCAGGAGGATACTGTGCAATATTAATCTATGGTAAGATAGAAAGAATAGTGAAAGGCAAAGAACTTCTAACTACTAATAATCGAATGGAATTAATGGCAATCATAGAGGGGCTTAAAGCATTAAAAGAAGCTTGCATAGTCAATCTTTACAGTGATTCGGCATATTGTATAAATGCTTTTACAAAAGGTTGGATATACGGATGGGCGAAAAATGGTTGGAAAACCAAAACTAGAGAAAATGTTAAGAATAAGGAATTATGGGAAGAACTATTAACTCTTACAAACAAACATAAAGTCAATTTTATTAAAGTTAAGGGACATTCAGACAACGAATATAATAATCGTTGCGATATGATTGCAAGGGATGAAATAACAAATGGTTAATAAAAAATATATAAAATATATTGGACCAATATCAATAGTTTTGATGGTATGTTTCTTTTGTTTTATACTATATAAGACTTGGGATTTCACCCCTCTTTATATCAATATTTTTATTCTATTATCAGCTCTAATAACAATTA
>CAZKXV010000073.1:0-6478 GCA_964556835.1 uncultured Clostridia bacterium | reverse complement strand
CCCAGTAAATGAACCTGCACCCACAACACAACCAAATACATCAATATCTCTGATATCCATATTACATTTTGTTAGTAAAGCATCAATCTTGTTCATAATCACAGGATTATGTTTACCTTTATTATTCTCGAAAAGCACTTCCGCTTTATCACCATTTCCTACTATAATTGTAAGCGATATTGATGTTGTATCTATAATTAAGTAATTCATATTATTGTTATTTCCCTTTCGTTTTCTCCCACATATTCTAGATTGACTTCAATTATTTTGTCGCTTACAATATCAAACTTATTCCATTCGATAATAGATACTCCATCTGAATAAATGTAACTCTCAATACCTAGTTCGTATAATTCATCGCATTCTGCTATTCTATACATATCATAATGATACATAGTAAGTCTACCCGAATAACTATTCATAATAGTGAAAGTAGGGCTAGTAATGGTATCCATTATTCCTAAACCTAATGCAATACCCTTAGAAAATGTAGTTTTTCCTGCTCCAAGTTCTCCTTTTAGAATAATAATCTCGCCACCTACAAATTTCTCTGCTAGCTTGCTTGCTATCTCAATGGTATGTTTATTAGAATTAGAATGTATTTTCATATGCTAATTGTATATAATATACTAATTAATGTCAATATTTTTATATAGTACAAATTAAATGTTGACATATAATTATTCTTATGCTAAACTAAAATTACAATTTAATCTTTGGGACGGGGTGTGATTCCCCACCGACGGTGATAGTCCGTGAGCATAGTAACTCTATGTTGATTAGGTGTAATTCCTAGACCGACAGTATAGTCTGGATGGGAAAAGATATATACATATCGTATTTATTTCTTAAATGAGTAAGCGTTCCATAGGTTTTTGGAATGCTATTTTTATTATTAAGGAGAAAAAAATATGATTAACAACCAAACTGAAAACAGAACAAGGATAATTACTACACTCTCTATTCTTGCTGCAATATCTCTAGTACTTCTAGCAATACCATTCTTAAGATTTCCTATTTTCCCAACTGCGCCATTTCTAGAATTTGATATGGCTGATGTGCCAATAATACTTGGTGCATTAATATTTGGTCCATTTTGGGGCTTGATTCTTACTTTAGTAGTTTGTATATTTCAAGGAATAGTGCTTAGCTCAAATTCTGGTATTTGGGGTATTTTAATGCATTTTATAGCATCAGGAACTTATGTTGTAGTAGCAGGAGCATTCTATAGAAGAGGAATGAGCAAGAAAAATCCCCTTGGACTTCTTATTGGGACAATTACAGCTGTTGCTATTATGATGCCAGCAAATATTGTAATTACACCAATCTATACAGGCGCACCTAGACAGGTCATAATTGATATGATACTACCAACTTTATTGCCATTTAACTTAATCAAATTCGCTGCAAATAGTATAATCGCATATATTCTATTTAATAAGTTAGACAAACAAATTGATATGCTAATAATGAAGAAAAATTATCCAGACGAACAAGAATTAGATTTACTAGATACTAATGAGAATAAAGAGACCATAGAGAAAAATAATCCAGCAGAATATACTAATTAGTATAATCTAAATAAGTGTCCTTAAGTACCATAATTATTGAACTATTTCACATAATTAAGTACACAATAAATAAATATAAAAATCCTGTGATAGACTATTTCCAAATGATTATTTTGATATAGCTTATCACAGGTTTTTTGTTTGAAGTATTACTTAATCTGTTTTCTTTTTTCGATTTCTAGTGCATTACTTAGAATGGGAGATTCTTATCATCATTCTCTTCAGCTTTTGCATGGTTATCTACTATCGGTTTCAACTCTTCTTGCTTTGTACTTGAAACAGCCGAATTTGCGACTGGTTGTTGTTGAGGAATAGGCATTCTTTCATTGGAAGTAGCCTCGCTAAATTCTTGAAATTTCATGCTCTCGCCTTTGAATGAGTATCTGATTTGCCCAGTTTCACCATTTCTATGCTTAGCAATATGTAGCATTCTTGTTATTCCTTCTTCCGTATCATTGGATAAGAACATTACTATATCTGCATCTTGCTCAATAGCGCCACTATCTCTAAGGTCACTTAATAGTGGTGTCTTCTCTTTTCTGGTCTCGATTCCTCTAGAAAGTTGAGATAATACAAGTATAGGACAACTAAGTTCTTTCGCTGCAACTTTCATGTGACGACTCATTGTGGCAACATCATTTTGTCTATCTTGTTTATCGGGGATATCCATTAATTGCAGGTAATCTACTACCACAAAATCCAGTCTGCCTTTGGTTTTCTTGAGTCTTCGGCATTTGCTTAAGATTTGTGATGGTGTAATCATAGATGTATCATCAATATAAAGATTACCTTTCTTTACTGTATCTCTACTCTTATGTAACTTAGCTAAATCAGCACCAAGTGTACCTTCAACTGCTTTCTTCATACTTGTATCAGAAAGATTAGCGTATAATCTCAATAATAGCTGCATTGCGGGCATCTCAAGTGAAAAAACTGCTAAAACTTCTTCACTAGACTTTGCAAGCATATTTGCAATCAAATTCATAGCGAAAGCGGTCTTACCTACAGATGGTCGAGCAGCTAAAATTATTAATTCACCCTTATGCAGTCCATTAAACAGCTTGTCAAATTTAGGAAAATCAGTTGTAAGCCCTCTAGTTGAATTCTTATCAGTTACTGCTGTCTTAATGAAATCCATTACTTCGTCTGCATATTCGCTTGCAGGCATCAGATGGCTTTTGTCTTTGCTTTCGGAAATGTCATATATCTTTTTCTCAGCAAAATTAAGTGCCTCTTCTGCTGTATCATACTTGACAACTTCAGTTTCTATCTTTCTACTTGCATTCATAAGACGTCTTGATACGCTATCGCGTTTCAGCTTTGTTATGTAATTCTTGTAATCTGCGGTACTAGGTAGTTCTGCAAGAATTTCATTCAAGTAGGTCATACCGCCCATTTTCGCACTAAATCCGTTTCTATTTAGATAATCCATTATAGATATTGAGTCAGTACCACTTGCATTATCTTCTAATATTTTCGCAGCACCATAAATAATCTTATGACTTTCGGCATAAAAATCTTCAACTTCAACATCTGAAAGTATTTCAATACTAGCATCAATATCTGTCATAACAACGTTAAGCAATGCCTTTTCCGTTTCTATATTATAAGGATATTTAATTTTGTCCATTCTTTTTCCCTCTAAATAACATATTTACTATAACCATTAATGAAGCAACCACAATAGATATACAAATTGCTAGCCCGTACCATATTTTTGTATTAGGGCTTTTTGACATCAAAGTCATTGGAACATCTGTATTCGGATTAAGCTCCCATGTATATAAAGTCATATTTTTATCTTCAGTATTAATATTTGTAGTATTTGCGGTAAAAGTCTTTGTATACTTAGTTCCATACTGAGAATACACGTTCAAGTCCTGTTCCCACATCTCATTGTATGGTTTATTAATCAAAGTAGAATAAGTATAGAAATAGTAGAAGGCATAGCTATCAACTATCTCTGCAGTTAAATCTGAAGCATAATTAGAGGTAGAGTAAGTATAGAAACCTTGATCATATTCATCGGAATTGCTTTCATTTTTTTCGCTACCATCAAGACCCATAGAAATGTAGTAATCAGTCATAGAATCGTATTCATATATTAAGCGAATAACATCACCATCTTCTTCATCAATTTCAACTTTTCCATACTCTTTCTTGCCAAGCATTTCATCATTATAGATTTTCTCAAGCTCGTAAACTACAGAATCAACTTCATTTTCACTTGCTATTTCCTCGTCTGAATCAGGAGACATATCGACTTCAACCTTTCTGACATAAGAGCCATCATCATTCATATAAGAACCATAGACAACATCACACCCACAAAATAAAAAGAGTGCTACCATTATCAATATTAACATACAAATTTTTCTTTTCACAATAATTCTTCCAACTCACTAACGGTATCACTAAATAATTTCATTACACTCTCATATGGTGCATCACTTTCAAGGTCAACATCTACTAATCTAAGAATATCTAGTGGAGGCAAACTACAGCCTGCTTTCAAGAACTCATAGTATTTCTTGACATATGATTTATCTGTAAGAATTTTATCTACTATCATTATAGCAGATGTTAAGCCAGTTGCATACTTATATACATAAAAACTCGTATAAAAATGAGGTATTCTTGCCCATTCATATTTTATATCCTCATCGCTAACCTCTTCGCCATAGTACTTAACATTCAGCTTATAGTACATATCATTTAAACTATCTTTAGTCAAAGGTATTTCTTTCTCTACCATATTATGTGCTTCTACTTCAAATTCAGCAAACATTGTCTGTCTGAAAATTGTAGTTCTAATGGTATCTAATAGGTAGCTTAACAAATACTTCTTTGTTCCTTTATCTGCAGTTTTACTTAGATATTTCAATAATAATATTTCATTTACGGTACTTGCAACTTCAGCTACAAATATTTCATAGTCCGCCTTTCTATATGTTTGCGATTTATTAGAATAATATGAATGCATAGCGTGTCCCATTTCATGAGCGATAGTAAATACATCATGAGTAGTCTTAGTATAATTTAAAAGAACATATGGGTGCGTACCATATATACCACAAGAATATGCTCCACTGCGTTTACCTTCATTTTCGTATACATCAATCCAATTGCTATAATGTGCTTTTTCGATTATATCAGTGTATTCTTTTCCGAGAGGTGCTAGTGCTTCAATTACAAGTTTGTATGCTTCATCATATTCAACTTTTAT
Source organism: uncultured Clostridia bacterium (assembly GCA_964556835.1). GTDB lineage: Bacteria > Bacillota > Clostridia > Christensenellales > CAZKXV01 > CAZKXV01. Next base: position 1,681 of record CAZKXV010000073.1, on the reverse strand, counting down.
TTCAGCATTTTGAACTAATGGAGTATATAAATCATACATATGAATTTTATCTACACCTAATACCCTTTTTCTAAGCTTTATATATCTATGCATGCTGTCTACATTAGCATTGATATTATGAAGTAGCTTATTATAAGCATTGACATTTACATTTTCCGAACTCATCGATTGAGCAAGGGCGCTTTCATAATTCCTAACTTTCGCATAGAAACAGTCTTTTTTCACACTGCCAGCATAATTACTAACAATCGTATTAATAAATGACTTATAACTCTTGCAACAAGAATTAAATGCCTTTTCTCTTATATCTCTGGACTGCGATTGTAGATAAACACCATAATTTCCGTTTGTAAGCTCAAGTTCATTTCCATCTTCATCGATAAAGCTATCAAATTTTAAATCTGCATTATTCAAACCAGAAAAGGTTTCTTTGAAAGATGATGCAAAAAGTGAAGTCTCCGAAAGAATTTTTTCTTCTGCTTCGCTTAAAATATGTGGTTTTTCTCTAATAATATTCTTCAGCATAACATCATAATTCTCGAACCGCTTATCTTTGATTAAGCTTTCTATAACCGAACTATCAATATTAGAAATTTCAGTAACAATATAAGAATTATTAGAACTTAGTGTAACGAATAACCTATATACCCTATCTTTTAGCGCCAAATTGCTTGAATTAGCTACATTTTCATCAGAGCGTAACATTGCATAACAATATAGTGTAGTAAGCTTTCTTGATAAGGCTGTTTCTAAATCCAAGCATTCAAGCAGAATTTCTGGATTATTAAGTTTCCCTTTATACTTAAGGCAGCAGTCAATTTCTGACTTAGACTCATCATATAATTTCTCCCATTGCACTAACGAAGAAACTATATCTCCTAAACACCATTTATATTTTTCTGCAATCTCTTCTCTATTCTTATACACTGTCATCAAACTTCTCCTATAACATTTATAGCGTTGTTATAATATATTTTTGCCAATTCTGAGCTACTGAAACCTAAACTATCTATATAATTCTGAGTAATAATACCCGATTCCCAAGGACAATCTGTAGCGTAAAGAATTCTATCTACACCAAAATTATTAGCAATTTTAAGAAAAACATCTTTATCCGTACCACGAACAACAAAAGCAGTGTCTAACCACACATTGTCCAATTTTTCAATATGCTTAATTGTTTCTCTATAACCTCTAAATCCACCTAAATGAGCAAATACGAACCTTGTATTAGAACATTTCTTAGCCATATTATTAAGCGTTATGCCGCCACCTCTATAAGAATTATCATAGGCAACATCCCAACCACAGTGTAATAATACAGCTAAATTAAGTTCACCACATTTCTTATAGATATCCATAGCAATCGCATTATCTGCCATGAAATTCTGATACTCGGGGTGGATTTTGATTCCTCGTATACCTGCAGCACGCAAGCGTTCTAGTTCCTCTATCCAATTCTTATTATTAGGATGTACAGATCCAAAGGATATAATTCTATCGCCATTAATACTTATAGCATAATCATTTACTTTGCTTACGCTACGAGGAGTTACAGCAATGTTATGAATAACCATATAATCGGTATTCCACAAATCCATTACTTCAAGAGTACTTTTCAAAGTACCATCAGTATAGGGCATTATTCTAGCCCTATCGGATAGATTACCTATCGCTTTCT
>CAZKXV010000072.1:0-6484 GCA_964556835.1 uncultured Clostridia bacterium | reverse complement strand
TTTAGCTTTGCTTACTACTTTATTTTATTTCGTAGCAAAATTACTAATAAAAATACACAATTCAAGAATTGATATTATTTATAATAAAAGAGAAGATTAAGATATAGTAAATGAAACAAATTGACTTATAAATGCAATAAGAGGTATTATAATTAAATCAATACATATAATCATCGGAGACTTAATGGGCATAAGAGAAGAACAAAAGGAAAAAAGAAGAAATGAGATACTAGCGAAGGCGTTAGAACTTTTTTCTATGCAGGGTTATGGAGAGACCAAAGTAACAGACATTGCAAAGGCCGCAAATATGAGTACGGGATTGCTTTTCCATTATTTTGAATCAAAAGAAGTCTTATATGCTGAACTTCTCAAGATGGGAATGGAAATAATTGAGAAAAGGTCAGCTAATTTGATTAAAGAACCTTTAGATTATTTTGAATGTGCTGTTACAACAATCATAAATCTAATTAAGGAAAATATCCAAATAGCTCAAATGATTATTTTAATAGAAAAAGCAATGAAATCAAAAGTTACTCCAAATGAGCTTAAGGAATATATAACAAATGTTGCTTTCAATATTTTCAAGATTAATGAGAATAAAATAATTCTAGGACAACAGCAAGGAGTTATAAAAGAAGGAAATCCTAAAGCGTTGTTAATAATCCTTGTAGCTACTCTTTATGGCATTGCAGAATTATATCTAATGGATAGCAATTTGGAATTTCCAGAAGTAAGTTGGATTATTGATATTATAAAAAAGCACTAAAAATAAATAGATTGAATATTTCATAGAAAAGAGACTAAATATTATAAATAGTTTCTTTTTTTCTATTGACAAAACATAAAAAATGTTATACTATTGAATAAATGTTCAACGAACTTCTATGCAAATATCGCTGATTCTTTGCATAGAGAAAAGATGACAGTAAGAATAAGTAATGATCAATGTAAGACATGGACTGAATTTAATAAATAAAATAAGGAGAGTTTATATGAAGATACTTAATGAATTTGATAAAACGCTATTGCAAAATGAGGATAAATTTCAAGACCCCTTTTTCAAAAAATTTAATCTTAAGAAAAGAAAAATACAATTAGGGGACATAATGGAAAAAGAGTATTCTTTTCCTACATTTTATGGAGATGTTACTTGTGCACAGGCAATTTATCTATGTAGTTATGAAAAAGCGTTGGCATTGATGCCACATGATAAGGTCAAGCCTATAAGAATGCCCGGTGGAAGAGCGGCACTTGCGATATCTTGTTATATATACAATAATGTAATGGGTGTACTTCCTTACAATGAAATAGCTTTCACTATTGCAGTCGATGTTGACAAAGACAAAAGCCCTGTACTTACACCATTATTAAAGAACACAAATAGCGGGTTCTATTGTTTTTCTATGCCTGTAACATCTAGAGAGAATTGCTTGCGTGGTAATTATATATGGGGGTTACCTAAGGTAACTGAGGAAATAGATATTTATATTGAGGGTGATGAATGCGTAATTAAGAGTTATGAAGCTGATGGAACTGAGTATTTTAACCTAAGAGTACCAATGAAAGGGAAGCCTCAAGAATTCGATACTACTACATATCTATTCACTAAACTTGATGGTAAAATTCTGAAAGCTGAAACAAATTTCAAGGCTACAATGAACCTAAATGTATTTATGAAAACGCTTATTTCTAAGAAAGCTAAACCAAAGAAACCATATTTACAGATTGCAGATACTAAAAGCGGAATGGTATTAAAGGAGTTGGATATATCTCCATTACCATTGCAGTTCAGATATGGTGAACATATGAATTCATGTTTTGATTTATATGATGAAAAATTCAATTTAGAATAAAGGAGTAAACTATGAAAATAATTATTGTTGGTGCAGGTGGTGCAATAGGTAGTTGTCTTGCAGGATGGGTATCAGAGGTTAACGAAGAAACTTACTTGCTTGATAAACCCTCAGTTTCTGAAATACTGAAGGAAAAAGGTATTACACATTATAAGGAAAATGGAGAAAAGAAGAATACTAAGGTAAAAGTCATTGATAAAATTTCTGAGGTCAAAAACCCAGATTTGATTGCTATTGTTGTAAAAAATTATAGCATAGATGGAGTTGCTCAAATGATTAAAGCTGAAGTCAAGGGTAGCCCTATAATTCTATCATTACAAAACGGTGTAGAAAACCAGAAAATTCTTCCTAAATATTTCAAGAATGTAATATACGGAATTATAGAATTTAATGCTTGGCTTGATGATGTTGGAGTAGTTGGTTATCAGAATAGAGGACCTTTCGTAATAGGTACTCCAGATAATAGCTTGCAAGATGAAATAAAAAATATTGCAGAATTGTTTAATAAAAGTGTTGAAACTATAGCAACTGACAGAATTAATGATGCTGCATATAGCAAGATGGTTATTAATCTTACTAATTCATATACAACACTTGTGGGTATGCAATATAGGGAAATCACGAATCTTCATGCCTTTAAGAAAGTGCTTACCAATTCAATGTATGAAGGACAGAAAATTCTTAAGAAGATGGGGGTTAAGGAATTTAAGGCTCATAATATGCCAAGCTGGACATCTATGATATTAGGTGCGAAATTACCTAATTTTATCACAGATGGAATGTTTAAGAAGAACCTTGCAAAAATGGTACTTAGTAGTATGGCGCAAGATATAATTCAGCGAAAGACAGGCGCTAGTGAATTAGAATCATTAATAGGTGAGTTTATTGTTATGGCTGAGAAACACAGCGTTGACATTCCTTATAACAAAACAGTTTATAGGCTTTGCAAAATAAAGTTCAATGCAGAAACCTTTGTTCCAATGACAGAGGAAGAAGTGTTAGAGGAAGTGAAGAAAGAAATAAAAAGTAAATAATAATGAATATAATTGAAATGGGGCTGTTAATCAACAGCCCCATAGCTTTTCTATTATTGAAAAATTTTGTAACAATACTAATTAGAATAGTACTTTCCCCCATAATGTCTAAAATGCTTTAATTGATGATTTATAATATTCCTTATCTGTAAATATCAAGATTAATTTTGCCATCTTTAATTTCTATATTACGATCAGCTTTTTCAGCGATTCTTCTATCGTGAGTAATTATTATGAATGTTGTTCCTAATTTCTCATTTATTTGTCTTAAAAGCGAATAGATTTTCTCTGTAGTATCTGAGTCCAAATTGCCAGTAGGCTCATCTGCAAGAATAAGTTTAGGATTATTGATTAAGGCTCTTGCAATAGCAGTACGCTGTTGTTGTCCGCCTGACATTTTTGTTGCTAAATTATCTTTTACCTTAGTTAATCCAACTAAATCCATAGTTTCTAAAGCTCTCTCTTTAATTTCATTACTGGGTTTGTTGTTTTTGATTAAATAAGGTATTAAAACATTCTCATATGCCGTAAATTCTGGTAACAAATAGTGGAATTGAAATATAAAGCCCATAGTCTGGTTGCGTAAATCAGCGAGTTCCGATTTCGACATTAGGTCAGTACGAATCTTATTAATATATATTTCACCGCTTGTAGGTCTATCAAGAGTCCCCATTATATTTAGAAGGGTACTTTTGCCAGAACCTGACTCGCCTATTATAGAATTAAAACTTCCACTTTCAAATGATAAATCAATATCATATAGTACTTGTGTTTTTATTTCTTTTCCATAAATTTTATTTACTTTCTTTAATTCTATAATATTATCCATTTCTAATTACCTCAATTGGATCAAGTTTGGAAGATTTGACTGCAGGAATAAGTGACGCTCCCATTGAAGCTATCAATGCAATAGCTCCAGACAATATAATAAATCCTGCATCTATATTAAGAGGAATTAGTGGAGTACCATCAGGATTAAGTGCAAATTTAGTAAAAGCTATGCTTAATGAAAGACCAAATACTATTCCTGCTATTGCGCCCATTATACCTAAAATAAAGCCTTGAGTCAGAAAAATTAAACTTGCTTTAGTATCTTTTATACCCATAGCCTTGAGAATTCCTATCTGTCTAGATTTCTGCATTACTGATATTGCAAGAACACTAGCAATACCCAACACTACGGCAATTATAACAAATACTTGTATCATAATACTAGAAATGCTCTGTCCATTTAGACCACTTAGAAGTTCTTCATTTTGGCTCTGCCAATCTACTACAGTAAGCTCTTGTTCTTGTGGTAATAATGCCGCTATATCATCCTTAATAGTATTAGAAGCAAATACGTCATCAATTTGTATTTCTATAGAAGATGCTATTGCCCCTGACTCAAATAGCAATTGGGCTACATTTATATTTGTTATGAACCAAGTTTTGTTGATAGCTGATACTTTTAAGTCGAAAATACCAGAAACTGTAACTTCTTTTGTCTCTAAATTTTGAATTATCAAATTTATTGTATCCCCTATTTCGTAATTTCCTAAATCAGCAAAACCTTTACCTATAAGAGTTTCGTTAATTCCTAGAGGCATATTTCCTGCTGTTAAGGATTCTCTTATTTTATAAATACTATCAGCTTCATCTAAGGTAAAACCTCTAACTAAAACTGGCTCAGAATTATCATTTACAGTTACAAAAGCACTCCTATCTATGGCTGCAGAGACAGCAGTTACATTATCATTATTGTTAATTTGATTAATAATCTCATTATAGTTTTCGATATTTTTATCACCAATAGTATCCGTTATTGTTATATGTGATGTGCTACCTATAGTTTTATCTACAAGGCTTGTCTGCAAACCATTGATAAGCAACCCGATAAAAAGCTGTACCGAAACACCTATAGCAATACCCAAAGTTATTAATATTGTTTGTCCTTTTGAAAATTTTAGAAATCTTATGGCTATTTTGAAAGGTAATAACATTTATATATCCTCCTTCGCCAAAGCAAGAATTCCCTCATAATCATTAATTAGCATATCTGCTCCAATATCCTTATATGCACTAGGATTATTATCGAAAGCACTTCCACCTACTACAATTTTTAATCTATAATTAGCTTTTTCTTTAATTGCGGTTATGGTTTTCTTAGCTGAAACAAGATTGAAGAAGCTTGTAACACTCATTGCAAAAATATCAGGCTTAACATAGTTAATTGCATAAATAAATTCTTCTTTAGGTGTATTTGCGCCTACATAAACAGTTTCAAAACCTGCAAGAAGGCAAAAATCTGCTATCATTCTTGCGCCAATTTCATGATATTCGCCATCTGGACAAATAATAGCAATTTTGCATTTTGCATCTCTATTTAAGCTGTTTTTTATCTTAATAACATATGGATAAGCGCATTCTAATATTGTCTTGATGATAGAACTTTTTATGTGTTCTTTCCATATGCATATTTTCTTATCAGCTAAAGAACAGGTCATTTCGTTTAATGACCTTGCCAAAATACCATTATATATTTCTATAATATCCATATCGTTTTTGGCTTTTTTTAATTCCTCTATTACTATTTCAACTGCTTTTTCTTTGTCTTCTTGTTCTAGAAAATTCAAAAAGCTTTCATAAACATCTTTCATTTTTTCCCTCACAATATTTCTTAAACTCCTATATATATTTATATTAAGAGCATTCACATATTAATCTTATTAATTTTACTTTCTTAGTATAGCATTTTTTTCAATGCTTGTAAATGTTTAGATTAAATAAACAAGCAAATAAATGAACAGTTCTCTTGATTGTGTCCCCATGTTTACTTTTTTCCCTGTTTATGCTTGTTAGTATATTTATGTTATGAATTTGCTTATATTAATAAATTGTGATACAATAGATTGATAAATTTTGAAGAATATTTTGAGGGTTAAATGAATAATACAGATAAGAATTTGAAAATAGCTGTAATTACAGACATTCACCACTATTCCAAGAAGAATGGTATAAGCGGTCAGGCATATGATAGAATGGCCAAATATAATCAGAAGTTGCATGCTGAATCAGAAGAGGTAATACGTGCGTGTTGGGATAAACTATGCAAAGACTTAGATACAAAAATAGTTCTGATACACGGTGATTTAACTAATAATGGCGGAGTAGATAGTCATAATGAAGTTCGGGAATTATTGAAAGAATTAGTTAATTCAGGTAAGGTTGTCTATGTTACATACTCAACACATGATTATGGCAACACTGGTATAACCCAAGGTTATGTAGGTGATAGTAAAGTCGACATACCTGCATTCAAGCTTCAAGATATTAAGCATTTTTATGATGAATTTGGAATTAATCAAGCATTAGCTTATGATGAAGATACAGGTTCTTATGTAGTGCAGTTAAAGGAAGGTTATAGATTACTTGCATTAAATGATGATTTCGGCGTAAAAAATAGCGGATACACAGATAAATGTATGGATTGGATGAAAATTCAAGTTGCTAAGGCTAAGGCAGAGAAACAATATATATTTGCTATGGCGCATCACCCTATAATCCCACCAACTCCCTTATATAAGATTATTGGCAAGAAAGATATGATTGAAGTCC
>CAZKXV010000071.1:0-6490 GCA_964556835.1 uncultured Clostridia bacterium | reverse complement strand
TAATTATTTTCTACTACTTCAGCTTTAATTTCTTTTTCTTTTACTCTTTGCTTTTTCCTAACTTCCCTTTGTTGTATTAATGATTTAGAGACCATATTATGGTTTTCATAATTTTTGTAATAACCATATTTGATACCGTATTTTTCCATTAATTCATAAAAATTACACTTTTCTTGCTTACATACAAAATCTAGCAGCTTAATACACATAATTGCATCTTCTTCAGCATCATGATGATTCAAGTCATGACCAATAATCTCTGCTGCAGCATTAAGTGCTATACCATTTTCTACATTTTCGTATATTGAATAAATCGCCTGAGAGCAGATATATTTGAATGAAAATGATTTCTTCCCATATCTTTTACACATATCAGCAAGCATTCTTATATCGTTATTAACTGAATGTGCAATAAAAATAGCATCTTCTGAGAAAAGCTTTTTCAAATCTATGTACATTTCCGGAAAAGTCCGCTCTTCTTTCAAATCTTTAGAAGTAATACCAAACTCAATTGGCTTACGAAACTTGGTTACAAATTTTGTTTCAGGATTTATAAGAATAGTATACGAACGAATCATTTCAAATTCATCGTTAGACTCAACTACCCCTATACTGAATACAGAGCCTTTTACATACCTATTACACGCTTCTAAATCAAATGCTATTATTTTCATATCGTAAATAATTATATCATATTTTATAAAATAATCTATGTAATATAGCTCTTTTTGATACATATTTCCTGAAAGACCTTGATTTTTAATTAAATTAAGTCTATAATGTACTAATTATAAAACGAATGGAGATATATGTCGACAGCAATAATTACAATTCTAGTGTTCTTAACATTAGTATATACTTTTTATATGGGTTTTAACGATGGTGCAAATGCTGTCGCTACTACTATTACTACACGTGCAATGTCTCAAAAATCTGCAATTTATGTAGCAGCTATAAGCAAGTTCTTAACTCCTCTGATATTATATTTTATAGTTGATAGCCTTGCTGTAGCAGATACAATGCGTGGACTAATAAAAAGCAATATTCTTGTAGATACATCTATCAAAAGTTCTCAAATATTCTTATTAGCTGGACTATTATCTACTTTAATCTGGTGCTTTTATACATATTATAAGAAGTTACCTAATAGTGGTTCTCATACTTTGATTGGCGGAATTGTAGGTGCAGCCATTGCAGCTTTCGGATTTGAATACATTATATGGGAAACTATACTTATAAAGGTAATATTACTTGCTTTCCTTGCACCAATAATAGGATTAATAACAGGTTTCTTATTTATGAGAGGATTTAGAGGAATATCAAAAACTGCACCTATCGCAATTAGTAGAATATTAAAGAGGCTACAGAAAGTAAATGTCGTAATTCTGTCTTCAAGTTTTTCCTTTAATAATGTACAGAAATCATTAGGAGTAATACTACTAATACTTGCTGTGGCAGGCAAGGATACGCTTCTATCAACTAATAATGACATCTTCTACATACTTATGCTAAATGCCTCTATGCTTGCATTTGGAATGCTATTTGGAGGATATAGAATAATTAATACAGTTGGTAATAAAATATATAAGTTAAAACCTGTACATTCAGTGACTGCACAGATTGCAACAGAAACAATTGTATACATATCCTCAATTTTTGGTATACCTGTAAGTACAGGACAAATTGTATCTTCATCAATAATGGGTGTTGGTGCTGCTGAAAGAACGAAAAGTGTAAGATGGATTACAGCAAAAAAAATATTTATATCTTGGATAATAACTTTCCCAGTGACTGCTACTATGGGCGCAGGGTTATATTATCTATTATATTATATACAAGGAGTATTATAAGATGAAAAAACAAAAAGTTAACTTTTTTCAGTTATTGAATGAACAATGTGATTATATGTGTAAAGCAACAGAAATGCTCTATGACTATACTAAGGAACACGATGTTGACCTTGCAAATGAAATAATTGCACTTGAAACTGAAGCTGATATGGTTAGAAGAGTATTGATAGATGCACTAAACACAACTTTCTTTACTCCTTTAGACAGAGAAGATTTATTTGATTTATCAAGAAATATTGATGAAATTATTGATTATGCGAAATCAACTGTCCAAGAAATTATGATGTTTAATGTGAAACCTGACAAACAACTATCTAAAATGGTTTTTATAATAATGGAAATGGCACAAAGAATACAAATCGCAATTAGCAACTTAGAAAAGAGACCAAATATTAGCAAAGAAGAAGCAATAAAGGTTAAGAAACTTGAAAATAAAGTCGGCGAACTTTGTACCAAATCTATAGCCAAGCTATTCGAACTTGATGACTTCAAAACTATATTGAAGTATAGAGAGATATATAGACATATAAATACAACCGCAGATGTTGCTGATACTGCAATGGATTTTCTATTAGATATTATAGTTAAACTTCAATAGGACTCAAGCACATTTATTTCTATTAATTATAATTTAACTCTTATTTATAGTATATTTATTATAGCACCTAGTTGGTCAACCAGCTAGGTGCTATCTCAAATTATTGATTATTCTACAATAGCATAGTAGTATAAAATAATCTTCAACTTCTACAAAAAACCTCCTTATGATAAATCTATCAAAGGAGGTTTGTAGTATATAAATTTCTTTCTATTAGCAAATAATATACTTGCTCATTGTTGATATATTAATTATCAGATGAATCAAATTTGTCTTTCAAGTCGCCAAATATATCGCCTAAAGTAACATCTTCAGCTTTATCAACCCATTCTTTAGGATTTTCATCTTCGGCGCCTTCTTTTCTAAATTTTCTATTTGTAGGCTTGCCTTCTTCTTCTGATGATTGCATTTCAGCAGGTTCAGCTAGAAGTGCTTTCATGCTTAAAGTAATCTTATTATCTTCAAATTTCAATACCTTAGCTTCAACTTCATCACCAACTTTAACGATTTGAGACGCATCTTTTACCCATTCATGAGACAATTGTGATACGTGAACTAGTCCATCAATACCCTCTTCTATCTTAACAAAAATACCAAATGATGCAATTCTTTCTACAGTACCCTTGATAACTGTTCCGACTGGATATTTCTCATAAGCTATTTCATAAGGTGCTCTTTGTAGAGACTTGTAAGAAAGAGCTACTCTATTCTTTTCTCTATTAGTTTTAAGTATTTCGAATTCATAATTCTCACCTTGTAATAGTATCTTAGAAGGGTCATCAACTCTAACCCAAGAAATATCTGATATATGAACTAAGCAATCAAAACCCATTACTTCTACGAAAACTCCGAATGGGGCATACCTTTTTACTTTACCTTCTACAATATTGCCTGGAATCATTTGAGACCAGAAATAATCCTCTTTCTCTCTTCTTTCCTCTTCAAGAATTATCTTCTGTGAAGCTACAATACGTTTTGGGTTAGCTTTACGCTTTTTGCCATCGTCATTAACTTTCTCTCTTTCAACAATTGCTCTAAGTCTAAGTGGTTTATCCTTATACTTTTCTAGGTCACTTACATAGCCAATTCTAATTTCGCTAGCAGGTACAAAAATTGTATAAGAACTCATTTTGCCAATAAGTCCGCCTTTAACTACTTCAAATCTGCTTAAAGAGAACTCATTACCATCAAGGATTTCTTTCGCCTTAGCTTCTTCAATTTTGAATTCTTCGGCTTTCTTACTCGAAAGGTTAATATAGTCTTTCGAACCTGCAGAAGGAATAACCACTACATCAATAGCGTCACCCTCTTTATAGTTCTTAGAATCATAGTTATCAATACACGCTTCTTCTTTTTCTACAAACCCATCTTTTGGTTGATGTATATTAACAAATATACCCTCTTTTGATGCGGATATTACTATCCCTTTAATACGTTTGCCTTCTCTGATTTTGGAAAGTTTCGTTTCTGACATAACATCTTCCATAGTCATATCTGCGTCTTTTTTTACAGTTGGTTCTTTCTTTTCTACCTTAGCTACTTCATCAGTTTTAACAACTTCATCAGTCTTAACAACTTCTTCAGTCTTAACAACTTCATCAGTCTTAACAACTTCTTCAGTTACAGCTGGGACAGTCTCTGGGACTATTTCTATGGTAGTATTATTGACTTCGGTCATTTCAACTGCATTGCCATTTTCTTTTTCCATTGTATTGATTACCTCCATCATCAACTCTTTCGGAGTTGATGCACCGGCCGTTACGCCGATAATATCATTATTACATATATTAATCGAGTTTACCTCGGATATATCACTTATAAAATAAGACCTTTTACAGTTACTTGCACAAATATCGTACAATTTATTTGTATTAGCACTTGAATGACTACCTACAACAATCATCACATCACATTTTCTAGATAGTTCTAATGCCTCATTTTGTCTTACTTTAGTAGTATAGCAAATTGTTTTATTAAAATCAACAAATTTTATGCATTTAATTAGATATTCAGCTATTTGTTTATAGGCTTTGTAGTCAAAAGTAGTCTGTACAACGACCGTATACTCAAAATCTTCTAAAACAGGTAAATTAAATATATCCGATATGACAATAGCTGAATAATCACACCAACCATTTATACCTTGAACTTCAGGGTGATTTTCTTTTCCAATAATGATAATTTTGCGTCCTTTTAAGTAATTTGAATGTACTATTTTATGAATATTACTAACATATGGACAAGTTGCATCAATAATATCACAATTCTTCGCTTCTAGCAAAGCTATTATGTCACGACCTACTCCATGAGAACGAATAATCACATGTGAAAAATCAGGTATACCGCAAACTTCCTCTACTACTTTAATACCTCTGTCTTTTAATTTATTAATTACATATTCGTTATGGATAATATGACCTAAAGTATATACTTGTTCCCCAAGCTCTGCGCTTTTGTATGCAATATTCACCGCATTTTCGACGCCTGAACAGAAACAGGCACTTTTTGCTATTAATAATTTCAATTAATAAACCTATTTCCTTTTTTTATTTTTATTTTCAACATACTCATTTATTTCATGTCTTAGTTCAGCAAATTTTTGTACCATTACTTGAACTACTTCTTCTTTAATTTCTTTATTAGACTTACCATTAAGATAATCGAAACTATAAGGCTTGCCTATAATTAAATAATTTTTCTTATATCTTGTAGGCTTAGTATAGAACATAACAGGAACTAGTGGTGCGTTACATCTTGTTGCATATACGCCTGCACCCTCGTGTAATGGTGCTAATTGAGAATCACCACTTGCGTTTCTTGTACCTTCTGGAAAGATTAATAATGTCTTATTTTCTTTGAGTACGCTTAGTAATTTTCTATGAGTAGTAAGCCCCGGAGCATCTCTATCTACAGGAATTCCACCACATTTTATAAACATTTTGCCAACAATTTTGACATTATCAAAAGCCTCTTGCTTACCTAAGCAATTCAAATCATTCTTAAATAATTTTGAACCTAATAAAATGCTGTCCATGGAAGAATAATGATTACAAATTACAACACTTTTGCCACCAATAAAATTACTCTTATTGATTACTTTGGTCGGAAAGAAAATCGAAGTATATATTATGGCTATTAATCTTAGAAATTTATATAACATTTGGTTACCCCTTAATTATTTGTAATACTGCTTTCTGAACTTCTTCAAAAGTCATATTGCTTGTGTCAATGTATATTGAATCTTCAGTTCGTATCAATGGTGCATAATCCCTATTCATGTCATTATAATCCCTTTCGATGATATCTTCAAGTAATTCTTTATATACTATATTATCGCCTTTCGCCTTGAGGTCAAGCAACCTTCTCTCTGTACGAATTTCAGCTGAGGCATCTAGATAGAACTTATACTTAGCTTTAGGCAATACATTAGATGTAATATCCCTTCCATCTAATACCATATCAGTAGTTTTAGCAATATTCCTTTGCATTTCTACTAATTTATTTCTTACAGCGTGAATTTTCGAAATGTCTGAAGCCGCCTTTGACATATGATGCTCTCTTATTGCGGTAGTTATGTCTTTGTCACCTGCAAAAACTAATTGTTTCCCATCAGAATACTTGATAGATATATCTGCACTATTTAGCATTCTTTCTACAGCATCATTGTCATTAGGGTTAATTCCCTTATCTAGAGCAATCCAAGCTATAGCACGATACATTGCGCCAGTATCTAGATATAGGATGCCTAGCTCTCTTGCAATAGCTTTGGCTATCGTGCTTTTCCCAGCGCCTGAGGGTCCATCTATGGCTATATTTACAATTTTTTCATTCATAAAGATATTTTATACTAAAATGCAAGAAACTGCAAGTATTTCGCTAATATTATTATATTGAGTTTCCCGCAGCATAACCACTAGAAAGCGCAATCTGTATGTTGAAACCACCTGTAAGTGCATCGACATCTAATACTTCTCCCACAAGAAATAGTCCTTGTATTAACTTGCTTTCCATTGTCTTAGGATTGACTTCTCTGACATCTACT
>CAZKXV010000070.1:0-6674 GCA_964556835.1 uncultured Clostridia bacterium | reverse complement strand
AAATAAAGATTAGAGGTCGCTACATAAATATTTTATTCACTTCTTAGCATATATCTTTTTTCTTATAAATCTTAAATGATAAGATAGAGCAGATAATTATTATTATAGCTGATACTATTAAATAGGGTATATCTAATTTCAAATCTATTAACGATTCAGTGCTGAAATATGCTATAGGAGAAAGAAAACGAATTGCCTGAAAGACTTTACTAATATTGACCATTAATGATATAAAATATGCACCCATAACAATTCCTAAGTTGATATACTGTGCTTTATCAAATTTTTTAATAGCAGTTGCGAGCAACATACCTAAAGCTATAAATACGCATTGAATTATAAACATTGCGACCGATGATATCATAATAAACTGCATGTACTCTGGACTTGGATTATATCTAGCTACACTAATAATAATACCTAATATCGTAATGATATTTAGGATTAGCGAACTGATTACTACCGTAAGTATCTTATAGGTCAATAATTTTTCTCTGGTGATAGGCATTACTAAGGCAAAATCTGCGGTCTTGTCTCGCTCTTCCTTGATAATAATAGTACAAGCACCCATTGCGGAAAAGATAGAAAGTGCGAGGATATAATAGGGGAGCATAACTGCCGTGAAGCCAGTTATTGTAGAGAAATCATAGTTAAAACCGAAAAGATTAATCATTGTTTCGGGCAAAGTATCCATAAATTGAATAGCCATATCACTGCCTTCAAAAGCACTAAATTCAGTAATACCTAGCACACTAAAAAATATCATACTTATACACCAAATTATTAAGGACTTCATACTTGCTTTCAATTCATACTTGATAATATTCATACTGCCTACCCCTAACTAACTTGATTGATGTCTCTGCGGTTGTAGAGTACAAGGCTTAATACTATAGTTAAAGTTGTTACTAAGAAAGAAATGATTGTAAGAACAATATCATAACCATTATCCACAATTATATTACTAGCTGTGAAATAGGAATATGGGTTAATATATCCTAGCCATTCCACTTTCATAATAGTCTTGAGCGTACTTAGGAAAAAGAAACCTATTGCAAGCCCTATCGCCATTCCTATATAACCTTTTACTTTCTTCATTAGCTGTGAGAGAATTAGAGTGAAACCGAAAACAAACAATGCAGTAAATAGCATAGATACCATAATTTTTATTAACAAACCAACTTCATAATTAGCCCTTTTCTCTGCCATTAAATACCCTAATATAGCAACAATAGTGAAGATTGATATAGTTATTATTATACTTAATAAAGAAGCTATTAGCTTAGAAATAAATATTTTATTTCTTGATATTGGCTTAGTAAGAAGAAAATCAGCTGTCCTTTGACTCTCTTCATAGGTCAGCATTTTAAGACCTAGTATCGCCGCCTGAATAGCTACACTTAACCTTAGAAATGGCAAATATATTGCTATCAAACTAACCATAGAGGTCATACTTTCGGGATTAATTCCTAATATTGCCTGATATTCAGGAGGGAAATCCGCTATAATATCCGAAAATAATTGTAAGTCCTCGCCTAATGCGGTGAATATACCAATTATCATAACTATAAAAGCGGATAAGCTAACCGCCCATATTAAAGAGGACTTAAGAGAACTTCCAAATTCATACTTGAGTACATTGAATCTATTCATAATAGTGCATAAATATCTCTTCAAGAGATGGCTCATTTATGGTGATATCATCTACTTTAATTTTGGATAATTCTTTCAAAATGAGATTAATATCACCCTTATACATAAAACTAGTAGTATTGCCTTGCTCATTTCTGGTCAAATTAGTAACTCCCTCATAATTGAAAGGATTCTCAATACTTTTAGATGCTCGTATATTTACTCTTTTGTATTTGTCTTCGCTAAGACTATTGATATCGTCTTCCTTTATAATTGCTCCGTCTTTGATGATAGCTACTCTAGTACACAGCTTCTGTACTTCCGCTAAGATATGTGAAGAGAAGAATATTGTTGCACCTCTTGCATTTTCTTCCCTAACTAGTTCGAAGAATTTCTGTTGCATAAGTGGATCTAAGCCACTTGTTGGCTCATCGAGGAGTATCAATTTCGGACTATGCATAAGTCCTTGCACAATTCCAACTTTCTTTTTGTTGCCAAATGATAATTCTGAAATCTTTCGACTAGTATCTAATTCCATTATATCGACAAGTTCAGCAGTTCGCTTCAAACAATCTCTATTGTAGAAACTTGCTGCATATTTAAGGAGGTCTGAGACTTTCATCTTGTCATAATAGAATACTTCGCTGGGCAGATATCCAATCTCTTGCTTAATCTCAGGAGCATATTCATAGCAGTCCTTGCCGAAAATTTTAGCCGAACCACTTGTTGGGAAAATTAGTGAGAGCAGAGCCCTTATTGTAGTAGATTTGCCCGCACCATTAGGTCCAATGAATCCATATACTTCACCTTCTGAAACATTCAAAGAGACATCTATTATACCCCTGTTTTCACCGTAATACTTAGTTAATTTATCAGTAGAAATAACATTCATGCCTTATATCTCCTTGTTCCAATATAGTAATTATACGCCTTAATCATTTATTATACAAGTAATTAGTTTGATAGCTTTAATAATGAATATTCAACTATCCTGCTTAGATAACTAGGCAGGGTAATAGAAAATGATATAATTTTTATTCAGTCTTATAAGGTATAATATTAGATATAATACTTTATTATAATCTATCTTTTATGATTTTTTCTATTTGCGATACGGATAGCATTCTACCAACAGCGACTGCTTTGCCATCTATTATAATTGCAGGAGTTCCCATAACACCATATTTCAGAATTTCATTGATGTCACCAACATTCTTAGGTTCAGCAACCCCACAATTTTTTGCTGCAATAACAGCATTTTCATGATTTTTTGCAGATTTTTTACAACAACATCCTAATGTGATAATTTCCATAATTTAATCTCCTTATATTTTTTTCTTATACGAATAAGAAATTCAATGCGTTAAATATATATCCTATTGTTATTATTCCAACAGATACAATTAATATAAATGATACTAGCAATTTAGGCTTTATTGCTTTACTAAGCATAACCATACTAGGAAGAGAAAGTGCGGTTACACTCATCATAAATGCTAGTATAGTCCCCGTACCAACTCCTTTCATAAATAATGCTTCCGCTACAGGAATAGTACCGAATATATCTGCATACATAGGAATACCAACAACACTAGCCACAAGCACACTATACCATTTATCTTGACCCAAAACAGCTTGTATCCACTTTTCAGGTATAAAATTATGGATAGTAGCACCTATAGCGACACCTATAAGTATATATACCCAAACTTTCTTCAAGGTTGCAAGCATTTGGTCTTTCGCATAATTTACCCTGTCTTGTCTAGTAAGCTCAATTATATTCATCTCAGCAATTGTACCCTCTAAGATAAAACTTTGAATATTCTTGCCTACTCCTGAGATTTCAATAATAGAACCACCAATAACTGCAAGCACTAATCCAACTACTACATAGGTCAAAGCTATTGGAAAACCAAATACACTTGCAAGCAATATAAATGCTCCCAAATCAACAAGTGGACTTGAAATAAGAAAACTGAAAGTTACACCGCTAGTAAGACCTGCTCTTGTAAAACCCATAAATAGTGGAATGGATGAACAACTACAAAATGGGGTAACTGTACCAAGCAATGCTCCTAATGTATTTGCCTTAATACCTTTGTATTTTCCTAGTATCCTCTTCGTTCTTTCTGGAGGGAAATAACTCTGTATATATGATATAATAAATATCAATAAACATAGCAAGAATACTATTTTCACTGTATCATAGAAGAAGAACTGTATTGCTCCGCCCCACCTAGTCGCCATGAAGGTATCGCCGAATATGCCAGTGAAAATAGAACCAAATAACGCATTAAGCCATTTCATACCGAGAATTTGGTTAGAAATGAAGTTGAACATTCCGCTTACGCCATCTTTGCCATTAACTAACCACGCTATTAAAGAAGCAATTAGGAAAAACAATACAAAACCGCCTAATCCTATTAAAAACTTAGCCTTTGTACTTAATTTCTTTCTATCTTCTAGCCTAACATTTTCAATTTGCTTAGACTCCTCTTCCGCACTAGTTTCATCAGCTATTTTTATGTTGTTTTTGTCTTCCATTTCTTAGCTCCTTAACTATAGTTATTTAACTATATGATTAGTATATGTAATTTTTTCTTATGTTTTTTTACAATTATCTAGCATTATCAGCATCATATAGACAAGTGTCAATATGTTATCATATATATAGATATTTGTCAATATAATTTACTAACATTTTTCGAAGTTTTTTCTTACTTATTCCACTAAAATAATTATATTTTATTACTAGCCGAATATATCTCCAAAAGTAAAGCAGGATACGTTACCATATCCTGCTTAAACTCATTTACATTTTAATAATTCTATTCAGATGGCACGATTTCTGGGTCATCTTGCAAAGCAGCATACCCTTCTTCATTTGTACTAATCTTGATTACATTTTCAACATCATATACAAATATCTTACCATCACCAGGAGCGCCTGTATGAAGTGCTCTCTTAATAGCATCAACAAGAACTTCAACTGGTATCTTGCACACAACAATATCTATTTGAATACGTTTCAGAAGTTTCTTCTCAATAGCAAGTCCACGATAAATTTCTTTGGATGAAGTCTGCATACCTCTGCCCATTACATTAATAACCGTCATACCGGTAACGCCAAGTTTATCCATTTCAGCCTTAAGTGCTGGAAATCTAGATTCTTTAGTAACTACTACAACTTTTGTCATAACAACACCGTCTTGAGTTGCTTTCTTGGTAACTTTAACCACAGATGGAGCAGTTTTGGGCTCAGATACTGTCTTTATAATATCCTTAGCAGGCATAAAATCAGCATAAGAATTATCTAAACCGTGTTCCATAATATCAAGTCCTCTAATTTCATCTTCAGCGGAAACTCTAAGTCCCAAAGTCTTCTTAACAACAGTGAATACTATAGTCATGGTAATTCCTACCCATGCCATTACGGAAACGACACCGAGTGTTTGTATACCAAGAAGCTTAAATCCGCCACCGTATAATAAACCATCAGTTGTAGCAAATAGTCCAACTAATATAGTCCCTAATGAACCACATATACCGTGTACGCCAACTGCGCCAACTGGATCATCTATCTTTAATTTCTGGTCGATAAATTCTATACCGAAGACAACAGCGATGCCACAGATTAAACCAATGGCTAATGCTCCGCCTACAGAAACTAAATCGCAGCCTGCGGTAATTCCCACAAGTCCTGCTAAAACACCGTTAAGTGTCATAGAAACATCAGGCTTGCCGTACTTAAACCAAGTCAATAACATTACTCCAACAGCGCCTGCAGAAGCAGAAATACTTGTTGTCATAAATATAATAGCAGCAGTAGCCATATTGTCATCACCAGTCATAGAAACAGTTGAACCACCATTAAAACCAAACCAGCAGAACCATAATATGAATACACCAAGTGCCGCCATAGTGATATTATGACCTGGGATTGCATGTGCTTTACCATCTTTGGAATATTTACCAATTCTAGGTCCAAGAATTTTTGCACCTATAAGAGCCGCAAGACCACCAACCATATGCACTGCAGTTGAACCTGCAAAATCATGAAAGCCTAGTTCTGCTAACCAACCACCACCCCAAATCCAATGACCCGAGACAGGATAGATAAACGCACTTAGAACAATAGAATATACCAAGTAAGAAGAAAACTTTGTACGCTCTGCCATAGCACCTGAAACAATTGTAGCTGCCGTTGCACAGAATACAGTTTGGAACATTACAAACGCATAAGTAGGGATAGTACTATCATAATTACCTTGAATGAATAGGTCGAAACCGCAAAAAGCTCCAACACCTCCAAACATTATACCGAAACCGACGATCCAGTACATTATTGAACCGACAGAATAATCCATAAGATTCTTCATTATTATGTTGCCGGCATTTTTGGCTCTTGTGAGCCCACTCTCGACTAGTGCGAAACCTGCCTGCATAAAGAAAACTAAAGCAGTAGCCACCAGTACCCAAATTACATCAACTGAATTAAACATTATATACCTCCTGTAAAAATAGTTGTCAATCACCCCATCGTGAATGTAATACTTTGTGTTATAACTATTACTTAATTTATTGCCTTGCTATAACACTTACAAGGAATAAATACAAAAAAAGTGCCTTGCCTTTCGGCGAAGCACTTCTTTGTGATTTGCGTTATTATATCACAACTGCATTATTAACACAATTGTTTTTTTGATGCTTTTATAAAATCTCTAAATAGAGGATGTGCTCTATTAGGGCGAGACTTAAATTCTGGGTGGAACTGCACAGCAACAAACCAATTCTTATCCGTTATCTCAACAGCCTCAACAAGCTGCCTATTTGGACTTTGTCCGGAAACTGTAAGCCCAGCATCTTCTAGCTCTTTTCGGTAAAGATTATTTACCTCATAACGATGGCGATGTCTTTCTTCTATCAAATCCATAAGGTACGCTTCCTTAAGCTTAGTATTATCTTGAACACTACAAGTATATTTACCAAGTCTCATAGTTGCGCCTTTTTCTTTTACATTGATTTGCTCAGGCATTAAGTCT
>CAZKXV010000069.1:0-6738 GCA_964556835.1 uncultured Clostridia bacterium | reverse complement strand
GTATGTCATAGGTATCAATATTGTTCTGGGATTAGTACGGTTAATTTACTTTTCTTTGCCGTATACTTACTACATTATTGAGTCTTCTATAACTACTATTGTGATTACTGTCGGGATGTTGCTATTTTATAGATATATAAATAATAAGTTCTTAGATGATAATACTTCAGGCTTTATTTTCAAGTCTCTTGCTTTGCCATATGGCTTCTTAGTCATATTTATGTTGTAGGAGAGAGCTATGATTAATAAAAACAGTTATTTGAATAAAATATCCATTATTATACTTGTGCTTGCACTTGTTACATTCTGCATATGGGGAGCAGCACAAATTTTTGCTAAAGACATTGTAGACAATAGCGGCTATTATGAGAGTAAGGATATCTCTATTAATTTCTCTGGTGATGAATTCTATGAAGATTTTACCGCTAATAATCCTGTTATCTTGAGCGGAACACCACTTGAAGTTGCAGCAGGCGATTATATTGCAGCGGCATTTTCGGATATAGGTCTAGAATACTATATGGATAATGATGACTATTATCAAGAATTTGAATATTTGGATAGTCGTGATAAGAAGACTTATAGTAGTAGAAATATTATAGGATATCTTCCTAGTACAAATGGTGCAACTGAGCAGATAATTATTGGGGCACATTATGATAATTATACTAAGGACTTAGATTATGATGATTACCTTGCAGATGAAGATTATTCCGAGTTTAGTTATGGAGCAAATAATAATGCAGCGGGTATAGCTACACTATATCAGACTGCACTCACACTTTCTGTAATGGATAGAAATGTTAATATAATACTTGTCGCATTCGGGGCAGAGGAATTGGGTCTACACGGAAGCACATATCTTGCAAAATCTTTAGATAGTGCAGAGGTAGCTAGCACTATACTTATGATTAATGTAGATTCGATAATTTCTGATGATAATCTATACTTGTATACTGGAGAAGTTAAGAATAGTGCTTCAGAGTTCTTTGTTGAACTAGCAGAAGACAATGATATATTACTAAAGCTAGCACCTAGTGATAAATACGTTACACTTGATACGCTTAATAGTGACTACTGGAATTTATTTATGTTATCTGATAATAAGCCTTTTATGGATAAGGGTATAGAAGTTGCTTCATTTCTTGGTGCAAATGAAATTGGAGCGTTCTCTGAGCCTAATGATATTATGGAATTAGATGGTATCCATACTGCAATGGATAGACAAGATGAATTAAGCCTTAAAGGAAGAGTGAGAGTATACGATACTTCTTCAATGATTGTTGCCATTGTATCTAATAGTGATATAGTATCAATTATGAAAACAAGCGCCGCTAATAAATATAATTATCGAGTTTGGCTTGATTCGGATACTATTATGTATGTGAATTATACTGTGAAAGCTACTATTCTTTTCACATTATATATTATAGCTTTCAAATTAGGTAAGAAAACTAAGCCAGAAAACTTGCCTAAACCAATTGTCAATCATAATAATACTACTGATAAGACTACAAAAACTGAAGAAAATGAAATTTTTAAGGGATATGGAATATAATATCTTGTATATTATGGGAAAATATTGTAAAATGTAGGCATTAGGAGTGATTATGAGTGAATTTGCACAATATTTAAATAATTTAAGTTGGTGGTCTATTCTTGACCTTGTTGTCATCATCACTTTAACATCCCTTGTTCTTGCTGTTTTTATTAATAAGAATAGTATTAGATTAGCGTTGATTTATGCTTTGTACTTTATTGCATTCATCGCTGTAAGTGTTATTTATGCTTATTCCGATTCGGGTATTTTATACATTACGAAAAGAATTTTTGATTACTTGAATATATTTATGATTATGGTATTCGTTGTGGTATATCAGAATGATTTCAAATTACTATTTGTAAGACTTGGCAGACCTGCCGATTGGCTAAAACAATCGAAACTGAATAGTGATGATGAATTGATACTTGCAACTTCTGAGATAAGCAAGGCAATTCTCAATATGTCTAAGAACAATGTAGGGGCTATTATCGTTATTTTTCCATCCATATTACCTCAAAGCATTATTGAAACGGGAACTGTCTTGAATGCGAAACTCAGTTATGGTCTGATTGAGAGTATTTTCAATACATCTTCACCACTTCATGATGGTGCAGTTGTAATCAAGGGTGACACATTGATTGCCGCAGGTTGTTTCTTGCCACTTAGCGAGAATGTAAATATTTCTAAAGAACTTGGAACTAGACATAGAGCTGCAATCGGATTAACTGAACAAACTGACGTGCTAGCTATTGTAGTTTCTGAAGAGACAGGTATTATATCAACAGTTCGAAGCAATGAATTTAATAGATACGTAACAGTAGAGAAACTTACAGAACAAATCCAACAAACCTATGGAATCAACTTTAATATTGGAAGGAGATAATATGATATATAAAGCACCTGATATTTTATTGCCAAACAGCGACATTGATTATTCAAAATGGGCTTGCGTAGCTTGTGACCAATTCACTTCTCAGCCAGAATATTGGCAAGAACTAGACAAGTTTTGTGGAGATTATTCTACTCTAAGAATAGTTTATCCTGAAGTATATTTGGGACTTAACGAGCAAGAGCGTATTGCATGTATCAATAAAAATATGCAAGATTACCTTAACAAGGGCATTTTCAATGAGCATAAGAACACTTACATATTGATAGAGAGAACTACTTCATATGGCAACAAAAGAATTGGATTAATGCTTGCAGTAGACCTTGAGAAATATGAGTACAAGCCATTATCTTATGCACCGATAAAAGCTACAGAACTTACCGTTAAAGAGCGTATTCCTGTAAGGGTTAAGATACGTGAGAATGCAGTAATTGAGACTAGTCATATTATGTTGCTTATGGATAATGCTGAGCGGGATATATTAGAACCGCTTTATGAGAATAGAGATAATTTAGAGAAACTTTATGACTTCCAATTGAATATGAACGGCGGCACATTAAAAGGATATAAAGTTACAGATAACCAAGAATTAGAAGCTAAGCTTAATAGATTAATTTCTAAAGATGTGCTTATGTCCAAGTATGGCGTAGATGATAATCCGTTCTTATTCGCAGTTGGCGATGGTAATCATTCATTAGCTACTGCAAAAGCGTGTTGGGATAAGATTAAGGACACCGTTAACGATAAAGAAAATCATCCTGCAAGATATGCTCTTGCCGAACTTGTAAATATTTATGATGAAGACTTGAAGTTTGAGCCTATACATAGGGTAATGTTCGGAGTAGGGGCGGAGTTCGTAAGTGACTTCATGTCCAAGGTGTCAAGAGGTGAGGATTCTGCATATATTGTATATAATGGCGTTAGAATTGCTTTTCAGATAGATAGCTTCAAGCCTCAAGCTATTGCTGATATACAGGCATATTTAGATGATTATTTAGCAAATCATTATGAAGCTAGTATTGATTATGTTCATGGCGAGAAATATACAATAGATGTTGCTACTCAACATAATGGCGTTGCAATTTTAATGCCAACAATTGCAAAAAGTGAACTTTTCAAGTATGTATTGACAAGAGATGTACTATGTCGTAAGTCATTTTCTATGGGTGAGGCTGAAGAAAAGAGATATTACGTAGAATGTAAGAAGATTAAGGAATAATAAAATGAGTATAAAAGTATGTAAATTTGGCGGAACTTCAATGGCGCATTATAAGACAATACTACAAGTTGAGAAAATCATAAATAGCGATTTGTCTAGAAAGATTGTAATAGTTTCTGCCCCCGGAAAAAGAGTAGAGAGCGACCCTAAGATAACGGATACACTTTATAAGTGTTTTGAGGAAAAAACCGAGACAGGAAGTTGCAGAAAGTCATTTAATATAATTCGTGATAGATTCAATGAGATAGTTGAGGATTTCAAGCTTACTATCAAAATGAATGAAATATTAGACAAAATTGAGTTTAATATAGACAATAGTTTAACTGCGGATTATGCAGCTTCACGTGGCGAATATCTTACAGGCTTAGTTATGGCCGAGATTCTTAACTATGAATTTCTTGACCCTGCTGAAGTTATTATGTTCGATAGCAATGGTCAGTTTGATTCTGAACTTACTAATGATATGATTACAAATAGATTAAGTGAGAAGTCGTGTGTTGTTGTACCGGGGTTTTATGGTTGTGATGATAACGGAGAAATAAAAACTTTTTCAAGAGGCGGTTCGGATATTACAGGAGCTATTTTTGCGAAAGCCTTGAATGCTGATATGTATGAGAACTGGACTGATGTTAATGGCATAATGGTTACTGACCCAAGAATTGTTGATAATCCTCATACTATACCTACTTTATCTTATAAAGAGCTTAGAGAAATATCTTATATGGGTGCAAATGTAATACATACGGATGCAGTTTTTCCTGTCGCTTCAACGGGTATACCTATTAATATAAGAAACACTTTTGAACCTGACAATAAAGGTACACTTATTTCTACTCAGCAGTCGGAAGACAGGGGTAGAATTGTTACGGGTATTGCTGGCAAAAAAGGATTTAGTGTTATTCATATAGAAGAATCTATGATGAACAGTCAGGTTGGTTATGCTAGGCGAATTTTATCCGTACTAGAACATTACAAAATATCTTTCGAACATATGCCATCGGGGATAGATACTTTGAGTATAGTTGTTGCTGATAAAGACATAGAAGGGCTTGAAGAGAAAATTATTAGAAAAATATATGGAACAATGTGTGTGGAAAAAGTCGAGATTATAAATGAACTTTCGCTTATAGCAACAGTTGGTCACGGTATGTCAAGAAAGAGAGGTACTGCTAGCAGATTATTCAAAGCACTATCAGATGCTGATGTGAATATTAGAATGATTGACCAAGGAAGTAGCGAGTTGAATATTATAGTAGGCGTAGAGACAGCAGATTATGAAACAGCTATAAAAGCAATTTATAAAGAATTCATAAAAGACTGAGAAAACTTATTTAATTAAATAATAATAGATAAAATTTAAAAACCGCTTTTAAACAAAAGCGGTTTTATTAATATAATATATAAATGCTTGCACTACCGCAAGCATTTTTGTTTATAATATATAGTAATATTAGTTATCTAATAGGTTAGTGTGTAAGAATTCGTATACATTTCCTGCACAATTCTTCCAATTCTTGTAGAGCCATTTTGCTCGTTCCTTCGTATCAACTCTAAGCTTCAAGTCTACTATGGTTGTTGGTCCATCGTGTATCATAAGGGTAACGGTATAAGTGCCATCATTGTTGAGTCTGTAATCAGCTACATATTCTTGTTCTCTTTTAATATTAGCTAGGTGTTCTTGTATATATTTGCTTATTTCGTTTCTAAGTGACATAGGAAGTCTTGAATAGAAATGAGCTAAGCATAATCTTCCATCAGGAGTGATTGCATAGTGTTCGCTATTGCTTTCACGCTTGTATTCACACTTATAAATAAAACCTGCACTTATCAATTGTCTGAATACGTGCTTAAATTCCATATAGGATATCCAGTCATTATCTCTACAACAAGCAGTTGCGAGTGCCTCTTCATCAAGAGGTATCTCAACTTTATCAATAATGAACATTATTAATAATTTGTAATGTGTAGTATCTGGCATTTCTTCCTCCTAATAGTATGAAGTGTTTATGATTATAACATATTTAAGTTGGAAAATAAATACTATTACATAAAAAAAAGAATCAAATACAAAAATTCTTTCTAATTGCATTTAAGGAAGAATACATAAAAATATAATATGATTATATATTTATGACAAAATTGTATTATATGTCATAATCATAAAGTGAATGTATAGCTTATGTAATCATATTGATGTTAATATGTTCAAAACATAATTATTCTATAATAAATAGCTTGCTATTTTGTTTTTTTTTGATATAATTACGATATGGAAAAATTTGAGCGAGTTAGAAAGCAGAGAGTATATGACATTTTCAAAGAAAAATGTGATTCTATGATAAATGGGAAATTTTTGCTTGCTAGCACTACAATATCTAAAGTACTGCAATGTATCACAGGTGCGCCAGAGTTAGGTGATTTCATTGCTGACATATTGAAGAATATAGATTGTGAAAGGGAAGTTATTCGGGCTACTGAGCAAGATACTAAGTCTAGATTTGTCTTGCCTAAAAGTAATAGGATTACTGTTGCTGTTGTTACATTTCTGCTTAAAGAGTTCGATATGCAAGAGAGAAATCTTTCTGAATTTATAACTATTTATTATGATAAAGATGTAACCTTAGGTTTCAAGATGATGTGTGAAAATATTATAGTACCTTATAGGGATGCAGTTGGCAAACTATTTCTTGGTGGAATTGAAGAAGACTATGTGGATGAGGTTGAACCGCTTGAAGTTAAGGCAGAACTTCATGACCAAGCACGCATTATAATAAATGATATTATGAATTGCATTCAAGCCGATAATAAGATTACAGAGAGCATTAGGTCAGATTTAGTTAGTTTAGTTGAAGGTATGGTTGTTGCATTATCTTTGCATGATAGTGCATTAATACATTCTATTTGGATAGGTATGGAATACTCGCTTATACGTTATAAGCGTATACACAAGTCCATTCAGCCTTTAGGAGTATTGCTTCAAAGATTTGGAATGATATAAGATAAATTATTTCTATATATGATTATACAAATAGCAAATTAATTTAATAATTTTGACAATTTACTTTTTGCGAGGTCGAGGTATAACAG
>CAZKXV010000068.1:0-6749 GCA_964556835.1 uncultured Clostridia bacterium | reverse complement strand
AGGTATAATACCTTTAATTAATATAAATGGCATATAATGGTAATATAAGATATATTTATAGTTTAATTTATAGATATATGAGGTGAAAGAATATGAGAAAGAAATTATTTAAGCTTAATAATAAGGGTGCTGTTTTGATGATAGTACTTTTTATGCTTGTTCTGCTTGTAGGGCTTGCTTATTCTTTTACTATAGTTGCTGTTTCAACATATCAAGCTGCGAAAAAAGAAATTGACCAAACTTCTGCGGAATTCGAAGCTAAAAGTACTGCACAAGCATTAGCACAGTCTATTGCTACAGCTACAGCAAGCAGTAGTATTGGCGATATTATGTTATATGGTTCTAGTATAGAGGAAGCATTATCATATGATAATGGTCGTTCTGTAGCTACTTACACTAACTCTGTTACTAATAATGTTGGCAATATTACTATTGATACTGATTCAACTGATTCTTCTATCCTATATGTGACTGTTACTACAACTGTTGGTGAAGTATCTAATTCTGCTACTGTTGTAATGTACGGAACACCTAGAGATAAAAATGAATTGGCTTCAGATTATAATATACATATAACATCTCCAACTACTAGTAATGTGCAAGATTTCCAAAGCATGGCCGTAAATACGGGTATTGCCAAGATGTATATCACTTCTACTCCAGATAATGGAGGAAACAATTATATAATGACAGGAGCTTTTCCTGATGATGGCGTCAATTCTCAAGTAACTGTATCTGGCGATTTGAATATGACCGGTGGTATTTTCCGTGCTAACATTACAGCATATGGAGATTTGTCTCTTAACGCTGTAACTGTAGAAGGTTATAACGGTATAGATGTACAAGGAAGAATTAATATATTTAATGGTAGTGTTATTCATAAAGGCATAAATTCTTTTAATGATGTTACTGTTACAGGTACCGGCAAAAATGTCGATGTCGTTGGTCAAAATGGCGGAAAAATTACCAGTTATGGCAATGTTACCGTTAATAATGGTAAGATTGGTAATTCCGGAGGAGTTTCTATAGCTGCTCTTAAGAGCGTAACATTAACTGATGCGACTAGTACAGGAAATATTATAAGTAAAGGTAGCGATGGAGTAGAACTTACTAATTCTATTTGTGTTGGTAATATTTATTCTGAGGGTGATGTAATCCTTATAAATTCTCGTGTTGCGGGCAGTATTTATGCCAAAGGTGATGTCATTATACAAAATAGAGATGTCACTTATACAGAAGCTGTGAAATATGATGTTTATACAGACGGCGATGCAACCTTCACTAATACCGTTATAGGTAGAGATGTATATGTAAATGGCGACCTTGACTTAGCTGGCGAAATTAGTACTAATATATATGGCAACTGTACTGTTGATGGTTCTTTGACTACATCTAGAATAGGAACAAGTTATAGTAGCTCGGGTTATCATCAGTTTGGAACTACAACAGCGAATTTCTTGAGTATCGGCGGTTCTAACGGACCTTGGTATTCTGGCGGTCCTGAAGCTATAATTCTTATGAATGTTGATGTCAAAGGAGTATTGAAAACTAATCCTGATTATTTTATAACGTTCTGGCTGAATCCATATGATTCAGATTATCAAGATAATTTAGGAGGAAGTGCCAATTATCTCGGAAGAAAATCCATAATTTATGAAATGCACACTACAAAAGCATTTGTAGTGCCAACTGATTGTCATTATGGTTGGTATCGAGCATGGTATACTACCATTACTAATTTATATTTATTTGATACTGTGGGTAATCCTCTTGATGCTAAAGTTCATATGGCATATTTTGATAATGTCTATGGAGGAAATCTAACATTCAGTGCAGTACATCAATCTTCAACTACGGCTATATGGCAAGGTGAATATATAGATGTGGGAGCATCAAGTCCCTCTAGAGTAATGGGCAAGGTATATGCTTCTAATGGACTAAGGCTGAATAGATATGATTCTGGACATAGTTATGATACTACTACCTTCTATGTAAAGGGTGGATTGACGGTAGATAGTGCAGATGTAGAATTAACTAAAGGCACAATATATGCATCTGGAACTATTGATATTGGTAATGGTACTGTAACTCTTCCTACTCTCGAAGTGGCAAATAGTTCGACATTTACTGATGTGTATCAGGGTGTAACTTTCACAGGTAACCTTAAGACTAGGTATACAGGACTTCTGAATATCGCAGGTTCTGTAGGAGGTGATGTATATACTCCAGGTTCCTTATCAATTGGTTCGTTATCATCAATAGGCGGAAGCGTTACTTCTTCGGGCAGTATTATTATATATGGCACAATTGCGGGGAATTTATATTCTGGCTCCTCTGTTACATTGAAGAGCAGTGGGTCAGTGGGTACTGCTGCCCTTACTAGTAATACAGAAGTTAGATGTGTAGGTTTTGTAAATGAAGCTGGTGCTACTTGTAATAGTAGAATATATAATACTTCTAGCGGTCAATTAACAATGAATGTTTCTTGCTGGGGTATATACACATTGGGTAATATTAATGTCTCTTCAGGGTGTACAGTTAAAGGTAATATAGTTGCAACTTCTGCAACTGCGACTAGTACTATATATGCCGCAGTTGAGGGAAATATTGATGTAGGATTAATTAGTTCTTTAGATATGTATCAATCAGGTGTTAGCGGACATAATGTTTCAGGAAATGTACGTGCGAAATCTTTTGCATTATATGGTGCTACAGTATATGGGAATGTATATTGTGATGGTAACATTGGTGGTTATACTATACGTCTTGAAGGCGCTCATATTAGAGGTTATGCTTATGCTCCTACTGATGGTGCAGGTATGAGATTAGGTGGAGGTTGTACTGTTGGTGGTGCGGTGACTACTGGTGATTTGACAGGAAGAACAGCTATACATATTGGAGGACAACTGAATTTCTCTGCATGGAATGTGGCTTATGGTGATGTAAGATGTAAGACATATCTTTCCGGTACAGGAGCAAATGTTGAAGGTTGCGGAGGAAGAATATACGGACAATTATATGCAAGTGAAAGTATCTCAGTTAATGCAAGTGCAGGCGGATCTGCTGCAGCTAGTTATTATACTAGTATGTATACTCCCGGAGATTTTGTGTTTATAGGCAATCCATCAGCTGTAGATTATATTGGAGAGATTATGTCTCCAAATGTCACAATTACTGATGCATCATTGGTTACTGCACTTAATAATGTTACTACCTCGGGTGTTATATCCTATACTAGTGGCGCAACAAATTGTGTGCTAACTGATACCTCAACTTATGGTATTTATATGAACGCTACTGATGTAACACTTAATGGAAACAGTCCTTGTTATGGAAGCGTGAATTTCAAGGCTGACTTAATTCAAAGTTCCGGTTCTCCAATTAGTGGGAATATAGAGACTCTAGCAGGTACAGGACAAACAATTAGTCTGAATGCAAGTATAGGTGGAACCATATATGTTTATTCAAGTACTAAATTAGTAGTTGCAAGTGGACTTACAATTGGTGGAGATATATACGCAACTAGTCTAGTTACATTAGGAAATGGTGTAACAGTTAATGGAAAAGTGGTGTGCTATAATGGAGATATTACAACTGGTACGGGCTGCGTATTGAACTCTACAGTAGGGAATAATGATTCATATGCTGGCAGAATAGTTATTGGTGCATCTTCTTTTGTAGCAGGTTCTATGTCTACTAGAGAAGATATTATAATAGGAAATAGTTGCACAATTAATGGTGCTACTGTAACTTCAACTACAGCATCAGTAACTGTAGGCAGTGGGTCTAATGTTGCAGGAAGTGTTTATGCTTCAGTCACTTTAACTAATAATGGAACAATTAATGGTAGTACTTATTCAGGTGGTAATACTATCATTAACGGAAATATAGGGGATCATTATTCTGCAGATAGTGTCTATTGTGGCGGAAGTATCACTATGACAGAAAACAAGGTGATAAATGGTAACTTATATGTAGGTACAACTGGTACAACTACTATTAAGGGTTCAGTATATGGTAATATATATGTAAGTGGTCCTGTTCAAATAACTGCTACATCAGGTGGTACTGGTTCAAGATATATTGGCACAAATTCAGCTAATACATTGTATAGCCTAAGTTCTATATATGTTGCTTCGCAATATTACATTAGAAGTTCAGTCAAAAACCTATATACAAGTCATGGAAATATAGATATAGATTATGCAGTAGGCGGAAATATCGATTGTGCAGGTACTTTGGATGTTGGTTCAGCAGGATTAACAGGTTTCGTAAGCGGTACAGTATGGTCTGATGATACTACTAATATTTATGGTAATATTGGTGGAAGTATCTATTGTTATACTACTGGCAATAAGGATGTAAGAGTTACAGGAAATATTGCTGGTAATGCTAGTATTAAAGGAACATTTATACAGAGTGGGGTTGTGTCCGGCTCAATGGAATTAGAAGGTGGGTGGACACCTATAGGTGTCTCAAATTTCCTTAGTGGCGTAAGTTTGACAGGAAATCTTACAATTAATGTTGGAAGTACTGCGGGGGCGAGACTGGGTTCATCTGTATCAGATATAATTGATATAGATGGTACTCTTACTATTAATGTTAATGCCGGTAATGCCTATTATGTATACGGTACAGTTAAGTGCGATTATTTGAGAGTTAATACCTCTGTTGATACTAGTACTGTATATACTACTGCTCCTAATTGGACTGCGGGAGGCAGAGTATATTTCTATAATGATGTTCATGTATACGAAAGAGCATATCTAAATACTTGTAATTTCCAACCTTATGTAAATGGTTCACTTCTCGGTTCATCAGTTTTCGTAGGAAGACATATGACTGCTAGATACACTAATTTCTATGCGCATGGATATACTAGTGAAGATGTTATAGCTTCTAATGCTAACTATGGTTCATTCTCTGTTGGTTATAGACAGACTACAGCAGAGGATGCTAATGCAGGCGACGCTGGTGGTGTTATTATGCAAGATAGTTGGGCTTATAGTAGAATAGCTGTAAAAGGTCATTTAAGAATGTGGTCTTCTTATCTAGCAAAGACTAATACAACAAATTCAACATATAAGAATGGTAAATATATAGGCGGAAGCTTAGTTATGTATCAAAGTGGGATATATTCATATCAGAAAAGAGAGGGTAGTGACTGCGAGGCTAAAGATACAGTGACATTAATTAATTCCAATTGTTATATGCAAGATTCATTTATTGGTTATTATGACAGTGGTGAAGATGGAAGTGGTAAAGACCAGACTTTCGAAGGTTTGTATATAAATGGAAGTATGGGGTGGATGAATAATAGTTATATAAGAGTTGATACGCGTGTAAATGGTGGTCTGACTGCATCTGGTTCAAGATACAGGGTTGCAGAAAAATGGAAAATATGGTTCAGTAAAAGATATTGGGCAGGTTGGTTGTATATTAATGGGTCTAAACGTACAGGCTCATATAGTGGTATGGCTATTGACCGTGATGGAAATGCCGGAGATGATGGCACGGGTATAAATAATGGCGATATTACAGCAATTGCGAATGCTTCTTGGACAGGAATGTATACAAGATGTGCTTATGAGGGTACCAGCGTAGGACCATTAGCTCCTACAACTAACCATATATCTGCAAATTCTGGTACTGTATCAGAGAATGGTGTAGGTGCTATAGGAGCAACTACAACTAGCACATCAGGCACTAATCCAGCTAACCAGTCAGCGAATTCTATTCCTGCTTATAATGTAGGAAGTGTAATAGGAGCATCAGGTGCCCCTGCTGTCAATGGTACTGTTGGGGCTGGAGTAGCTTCTGTAGCTAGCTCTAATTCAACATATTATCACGTAAATAATGTAGATGCAGCAGCATCCCCAACTTATGGCGTAGTAGCAATATCAACTTTCACATCATCTGAGCCTGCTCCTGCTAGAAAGCCGATTAACCCACTCTCGCTAGATTCTTCGTTGAATACTGTTTTATCAGTGCATACGGATAGTGGCGCTGGATTTTTCTGGCTTGACAATTGGCTTACTGTAGATATATATGCAAGCGAGAATAATAGAGGTAGTACTTATGGCGGTACTTTACCTAATTTGTTTAATTATATTAATCATGATTATGTAGATGGTTCTATAGCGCATCCTTGGGGTTGGACTTGTAATGGTGGGCTTATTGCGGAAGATGACGTTGATTTGGCTCTGAAATTCCATACACAAGGTGTGGATATGCATATAATACTCCCACAGAAATATGCAATATGGGCGAAAGATGATGAAGGCTCAAGAATAATGGTTGATGGTGGAGGTAAGGTATTTATCTATCTTATGGGTGAAAACTTCTTGCACTTTGAAGATGGTTGGCAAATTGGTGGAGACAAAAATTATTCTGATAATCCACCAAGTAGTTTCAGAACATCTTATCCGGAATTATATTTTATCGCTGTAGGTGGGTATAATTATATAAGATTTGATGAGATAATGATGCGAGCTAGCTTCTATCTACCTAGAGGAAGAGAGAGTACCGTTGGTGCAGGAATAAATTATTTACGTATTAATGATGAAGGTGGCGGTGCTAGTTATCTTAATGGTATAGTTGTAGTTGATTATATGAGTTTCTATGGTGATGATGGAGCATTCCAGCTTACCACACATGATTGGCCAACTAGTATATATTTCAAGGGTGCTTATCATGATTTTGACTACTTCTTAACTGAAGCTGATGATGGACTCGGAGTTAGTAATTAT
>CAZKXV010000067.1:0-6767 GCA_964556835.1 uncultured Clostridia bacterium | reverse complement strand
TTAGTAAGTTCAATGGTATCTCTGCAATCTTCGGATTCGCCGTAGATTACTGTAATATTCATTAGCTCGCCTATGGTCGCAATATCTGTTAATTCATAACTAAATGATACTCCGAAAATATCTTTTTCTAATGCTCCATTCATTTCGCCATTTTCACCAGTTAATGAAAAAGTGTATTCATTATCAAACAATTCCATTTTGAGCGGGGTAACTCTAAGAGTAGCAAATTCTACTAAATCAGAAGATGCGCCGTCAGCGATAAAGACATTTTCTTTCTTTCCCATTGTTATAGACACGCTGAATTTAGTGCTTTCCCCAAAATATAAGTGCGTCTCAAGATAACTTATATTGTCTTCTAAATTAACAGGTACAGTTTTTTTGCAGGCACTAATAGATAATACAAGACACAAAATACATATAATTACTAATATTTTTTTCATTAAGAAAATCCCCCTAATTGTCACGTTCTATAACATATTTATGACAATAGTGGGGATTTTATTCCTTATGTTTAATAAGTGAAACAATTATATAGCATAAAAGAAAACTAGATAATTAATTACATAGATTTTCGCATCTTTTTTGCTTGGCGAGAAACTTTGATAAAAGTAATCAATACTTGAGGTATATTACCCCAGAACCTTAGGCTACCTTTGATAAATTTGCCATTTGCAAAGTCGACTATTGCCTGTACCATACCATCGCCAACAATACCTTTGCTAAAGCCTGAATATGAACGTAAGGTATTTTCTGTAAAAATACTTTCATACATAAGCATTGTAGTATAATCGGCATCTTTTATCTGTGAAGCAAGAATTTTCTTGCCAACTTTCATAAAAAGCTTTCCTATCCAAGTATTCTCCATATCTATAAGTGTTGAATTGCGGTTATATTCTCCTTTGCGAGTTAACGCATTGGTAGGAATTTCGTGACCTAGTATGCCTTCAAAGCTTTTATCGCTAATACTGTCTAGTTTATCTAAGCTATAATAGTCAGGACAAATACCCTTATCATCAGAAGGAATATGCTCAGGATGACTTGTTTCGAGGGTTACTTTATCATTAAGCACGATGTCTTGTGAAGACTTACCTATAAGAATATCAAATTCACCTTTCTCAATAAACCAATCTATCAGTTCAATATCATAATAACTGAATGAGCGACTATCTAGCTCAATAGAAACTTCTTTCGCTTCTCCTGCCTTAAGATAAACTTTGTCGAAACCTTTTAGTTCTTTTATTGGGCGGTGAGTAGTACTTTCGAGGTCTGCAACATATAATTGTGCCACTTCTGCACCTTCAACTTTGCCTGTATTAGTAATTGTAAATGAAACTTTGAGCTTGTCAGATGCTTTGAGTTTCTTCTTAGAAAGTTTCAAATCGCTGTATTCGAATGTAGTATATGAAAGTCCGTATCCGAATGGGAATAGAACGTCTTTCTTAGCTTTATCAAAATATCTATAACCTACATACAAGCCCTCTCTGTGTTCGACAGTCTTAGGTCCTGAACGGAAATATTTTGTGCTTAGAACATCTTCTATAGTATTAGAGAAAGTTTCAGCTAGTTTGCCTGATGGGTTTACATCGCCATAGAGTAAGTCGTAAGTGACTTCTCCGTTCGCATCTCCAGTCAGATAAGTATTGAGTACTGCGGTTACTTTGTCTAACCAAGGCATTGTAATAGGTGCACCAAGTTGCAATACTACTACTATATTAGGGTTGACTTCGCTTACAGCATTTATTAAATCGATATGTCCTTGTGGTATATCGAGCATAAATCTGTCAGCACCCTCTGTTTCATAATTATCAGTTAGCCCTGCAAAAATTATAACCTTGTCTTGAGTCTTAGCAATATCCACAGCTTCAGCAAGTAATTCGCTATCCACGCCATCTTCAGTTATTTTGTAGCCAGCAGCAAACTTGTATTCAGCAGAGATGCTCTCTAATTTGTCGAGGTAGCTTACCATATGATAAGGGTTAATCCTTGAACTTCCGCTACCTTGATAACGGGGAGTTCTAGCTAATTCTCCAAGTACAGCAACTTTATCAGTCTTTTTGAGTGGTAAGAAGCTCTTGTCATTCTTAAGCAGTACTGCACCATCTAGTGCAATTCTTTTAGAAATTTGATGAGACTTATCATAGTCACATTTATAGTCAGCATCCCTTGATTTATCGCCTTCCAAAGCATAATCAATTAGTCTTTCTACAACCTTATCAAGTTCAGCTTCTGTCAATTCTCCACGTTTGATGGCTTTAATAATCTTCTTGCTATTATTGCTGTCAGGTCCGGGCATTTGTAAGTCAAGTCCCGCTTTGATTGCTTGTACTCTTTCATTCATTGCACCCCAATCAGTCATAACTAAGCCCTTAAAACCCCATTCTTCTCTCAATACGTCGGTTAATAACCATTTGTTGTCAGATGAGAATACTCCATTTATTCTGTTATAAGAACACATTACTGTTTGTGGTTGACTAAGCTTAATTGCCTTTTCGAAAGCGGGTAAATATATTTCACGAAGTGTTCTCATATCGGCAACTGAACTTATGCTCATACGTAGATATTCTTGACTATTGACCGCATAATGCTTTATAGATGTACCAATACCTTTCTCTTGTACCCCATTGATGAAATTATAAGCAAGTTCGCCTGCAATATATGGGTCTTCTGAATAATATTCGAAATTTCTTCCGCATAGTGGTGAACGCTTAATATTTACGCCTGGGCCTAGGACTGTACAAACACCTTGGTCTTTTGCTTCATAGGAAATAGCTCTGCCCATTTCAGCGGCATAATCTCTGTTCCAAGTACTAGCAACTGTTACAGCGGGAGGAAAACAAGTTGCAGGGTAACTAGCTAAGGATACTAAATCTCCTGCCTCATTATTCTCTTTTCTAATCCCGTGAGGTCCATCTGACATATAAACTGATGGTATACCATGATGTGCATAGGGTTTTGTTTCCCAAAATAGTAAGCCAGATGTAATATCTGCCTTTTCTTTCAATGTCATATTCTTTAGAATATTTATTACTTTTTCGTTCATAGACACACTCTCCATAATAAAATTTATTGTATTATATCATAATAAAGCTATAAATGTAAAGATAATTAAAGGTACTAGGGTCCTACCCCTATGATACATTTGACATAGTTAGCAAAAAAATATATTATATTAAATATCAATTAGTGAGGTTATTTATATGTCTAAAATTTTCAAAGAAGCTATTACTTTTGACGATGTTCTGCTAATGCCCGGTCGTTGCAGTGTTTTACCTAAAGATGTAGATTTAAGTGTAGAACTAACTAAAGGCATTTATTTGAATATACCAATACTTTCTGCGGCAATGGATACCGTCACAGAGAATACTTTAGCTATTGCTATGGCAAGAGCAGGTGGTATGGGAATCATACATAAGAATATGAGTATTGAAGAGCAGGCTAGTCAGGTTGATAAAGTGAAAAGGAGTGAGCATGGCGTAATAACTGATCCCTTCTTCTTGTCTCCTAAGCATATGGTATACGAAGCTTTAGAGCTTATGAAGAGATATAAGATAAGTGGCGTGCCTATTACAGAAGGCACTAAACTAGTTGGTATAATAACTAATAGAGACTTGCGTTTTGAGACTAATTTCAATCAGCCGATTGCAAATGTTATGACAAGTGCCAACTTAATCACTGCACCAGTTGGGACAAGCCTTAAGGAAGCTCAGAAAATATTAGGAATATATAGAATAGAGAAATTACCATTAGTGGATAGTCAAGGTAATTTGAAAGGGCTTATTACAATCAAGGATATAGAGAAAACAATACAATTTCCTCATTCAGCGAAAGATATTCAGCGTAGATTGTTAGTTGGCGCAGCGGTAGGTACTTCTGCTGATACTATGGAAAGAGTACAAGAATTGGTCAAGCAAAGTGTTGACGTTATAGCTTTAGATACTGCACATGGTCATTCAACACCTGTTATGGATATGCTTCAGAAAATTAAGAAACAATATCCTACTCTTCCTGTTATTGCTGGTAATGTCGCAACAGCAGAAGCAACAAGAGACTTATTAGAGCTAGGTGCTGATATTATCAAAGTTGGTATGGGACCTGGTTCAATATGCACCACCAGAATTATTGCAGGCATTGGTGTTCCACAAGTTACTGCCATAGAAGATTGTGCTATTACGGCTGACAAATTCGGCAAACGTATCATTGCGGATGGTGGCATTAAGTATTCAGGAGATATAGTTAAGGCATTAGGAGCAGGTGCATCTTCAGTTATGATAGGTAGTTTGTTTGCAGGAACAAAAGAAAGTCCCGGAGAAATAGAAATTTATCAAGGTAGGTCATTCAAGGTTTATCGTGGTATGGGTTCGCTAGGTGCAATGCCTCTAGGTAGTTCAGATAGATATTTTCAAGAAGATGTTCCCAAATTAGTGCCAGAAGGTGTAGAAGGTAGAGTCCCATATAGAGGTATGTTATCAGAAATAGTATACCAAATGGTTGGTGGTATTCGTTCAGGTATGGGCTATACTGGACTTAGCACTATAGACAAATTACGAAAAGAATCTAAGTTCATTAAGATAAGCGGGGCTTCGCTGATAGAGAGTCATACTCATGATATTAGTATCACGAAAGAAGCGCCTAACTACACTCTTAAAGGCTAACTAGAAAAAAAATAATAATAACTACTTTTAATGCGACATTGTCGCATTATTTGGTAAGGAGCAAGGATGAGCGAAAGAGAATTAGTATTAGTAATAGATTTTGGTGGACAATACAATCAACTTATAGCAAGAAGAATTAGAGACCTCAATGTGTATTGCGAAATGGTACCCTATAAGACATCAATGGAAACTATCATTGAGAAGAAACCAATCGGGATAGTATTTACTGGTGGTCCTAATAGTGCATTCGCTGATGGCGCACCAACTTTAGACTTAGCTATTTTCGATATGGGCGTTCCTATATTAGGTATTTGCTATGGTAATCAATTAATAGCTAAGCTCAAAGGTGGAGCTGTTAAGAGTGCCGATAGTGGCGAATATGGCAAGAGAAATATCAAGTATGCTGATCATATTCTCTTTAGTGGAATTGATAAAGAGAATGTATGTTGGATGAGCCATACCGATTATATTAGCGAGTTGCCAAGTGGATTTGAAATCATTGCTACTACGGAAACTTGTCCAAGTGCGGCAATGGCAAAAGACAGCGATAATATTTATGGCGTACAATTTCATCCTGAAGTATTTCATACAATAGGCGGAAACAAAATCCTTGAAAATTTTTTATATAAGATATGTAAGGCTAAAGGCGATTGGACAATGAAGAATTTCATTGATGAGCAGATAGCTTTAATTAAAGAACAAGTTGGGGACAAAACAGTACTTTGTGCCATGAGTGGCGGAGTAGATAGTGCTGTTTGTGCAACATTACTTCATAGGGCTGTTCCTAAAGGCTTAAAATGCGTATATGTAGATACTGGTTTGATGCGAAAGAATGAAACAGAAGAGATTGAGCGTGTATTTAAGGGCGAACTTGGTATGAACCTAACACTACTTGAAGCAGGTGATAGATTTATTAATAATCTTGCAGGGATAATAGAACCTGAAGAAAAAAGAAAGATTATAGGCAATGAATTTATTAAAGTATTCGAGGATTTTTCGAAAAAAATGGGCAAGGTAGACTTCTTAGCACAAGGCACTATATATCCCGATGTAATTGAAAGTGGTAGTGTAGAGGGTTCTGCTGTAATTAAGAGCCACCACAATGTTGGTGGACTTCCAGAGATAATTGATTTTGATGCAATTATTGAGCCACTTAGGGACTTGTTCAAGGATGAAGTGCGTAAGGTTGGATTCGAATTAGGTTTACCTGAGTATGTTGTACAAAGACAACCTTTTCCCGGTCCGGGTCTTGGAATTAGAATAATTGGCGAAGTTACAAGAGACAAAATAGCTATATTGCAAGAGGCAGACTATATCTTTCGTGAAGAGATTGCAAAAGCGGGCTTGAATAATGAAATATGGCAGTATTTCGCTGTTATCACAAATATGCGTAGTGTAGGTGTTATGGGAGATTATAGAACTTATGATTATACTCTCGCACTTAGGGCAGTTAACAGTATAGACGCTATGACAGCTGATTGGTATAGAATACCATACGATGTGCTTGAGAAATGTTCAACTCGTATTGTAAATGAGGTAGGAAACATAAATAGAATTGTTTATGATATAACTTCTAAGCCACCAGCAACTATTGAATGGGAGTAAATATTGGTATACGGTAACACTAGCGGTATAAAAAATATTGCATTAGATGAGCTTGAGAGTTTGCTAGGAATGTACGATAAAAATATTTTTCTAGAAGAAGAGGTTCTTGAAGTAATCTGCAGAATTACGGATAAGGTGAATAGAGAAGTAAGTGTTTTTATGTCACGAGGTGGTGAATTACTTGCCGTTGGTATAGGAGATAGCACTTCTGTACCTCTTGCGGATATAAGCATTAAGCGTGATATGAAAAGGTTTAATGCAATCAGATGTTTTCATACACACCCAAACGGTTATTCAACTTTGTCTGATGCAGACAAATCCGCACTATTAAATGGTAGATATGATTGTATGGCAGCAATCGGTGTTAGAAATGGTAAGCCAACCAATATGAGTTGTGGTTATATTATCGGCAAAGAGATAGAGGAAGTAGTTGTCAATGCGAATAGCTATGACCACGACATACTTATAAAAAAAATACGTGAATGCGAACAGTTTAGTTTGCGTGAAGGT
>CAZKXV010000066.1:0-6770 GCA_964556835.1 uncultured Clostridia bacterium | reverse complement strand
TATCACAAAACCCCTTTGATACTCAATTTATCAAAGGGGTTTGTCTACAGTCTGACTATAAGATATAAAATCTTATAGTCTAATCTAAATCAACAAATAATTAATCTTTATCCTATCTGCGTAATTATAAGGTGTGCAGAAACTGCTCTAGCTCCACCAGCATAAGGGGTAATAGTTAGTGCTGAAGCATTACCTGTAGAATTTTGCACAGTAAGGATAGAATTGGCTAAAATAGTATTAACAATTGCCATTCCTATTATTTGAGATGTACGTGTTGATCTTCCAACAACTGTATATGGCAAATCAGTTGAATTAAGTGTTAAAACTAACTGTCCTGCCTCAGTAACATTAACTTGAAAAAAAACTTGATATGTTCCTACTTCAGCAAGATTAAAGGCTGTAGAGCTAATTCTAGAAATATTTGTACCAACAACTGGACCATCTTGAGGGAAAGCAACATCTGCACCAGTTGCAATTGCTGTGTGGTTATCAGAAGGCATAATAGCATAAAAATCTGCAGAACTTAAGACTCCGCCCGCTATACCAGTTGGACCTGTTGCACCTGTTGGACCTGTTGCACCTGTTGGTCCTGTTGCGCCTGTTGGTCCTGTTGCACCAGTAAGACCTTGTGGACCAGTTGGGCCTGTTACGCCGGTTGGTCCTGTTGGCCAAGGTGGACATGGTGGCGGACATGGTGGACATGGTGGCAGACAGCTTTCTTGATCGCTTTCAGACCAATTATTAGCACCTAAACCGCTACCGCAACAACAATTATCATCAAAATTAAAATTATTAAAATTATTATCTAATTCTTTATGATATCTATTCATTTTTTCCCCTCTCTTTATTAATATTTACTATATGCAAAACAAAAAAGTATGTAGTGTTACTATCTATTTATATTATGAATAAGCCTTTATTAATGTTCATATTGCTCTTATCTGCATAAGGAATTAGGCTTATCAATAATTAATAATGCTATTCTTTATTAGAAGAAACATCTGCGTATATTAATACATATATTGATTATACGAGAGTAATTACTCTCAATAAATCTAATGAGGTAATTTTATGTGAATCAAATATATTTCAGAAAACTGTTATAGAAGTCTAAATTACTGTCAGAAAAACGATCCATGTATATTATGGATTATTATGCCAAGGAGGATATATAAATGGCAAGTTCAATAAGTTATGAGTTTTATCAATCGAAACTAGGAGTAGCAAATGGTGTCGCTACCTTAGACGGATCAGGTTATATTCCAGTTGCTCAATTACCACCAGGTGCGATAGAGACCTACAAAGGGGAGTTCGCTACAAGTACAGCATTAATAGCTGCATACCCAACAGGATCATTAGCAGATTATGCTTATGTAACCGACACACTTTCTTACTGGTATTGGAATGATGCTTTATCTACCCCAGCGTGGGTTAATCAGGAAATTACGGAAGCAGCTTATACTGCTCTATCCGCTGCAGAAAAAGCTGCAGTACCGTATATAGTGATCTAATCATGAGTGGAGTAATAAGTTACGAATTATTTAATTCAAAGTTAGGGACTAGTGGAAGCGGGTTTACTGACCTTGGAGGATATTTTGAAATCTTTATCAACAATACTGGAACTAGCGTAAAAGGCACAATTGTTGTAGCATCTACTAGTGTTGATGATGCAGTTGATATTGCTCCAGCTAACACCTATATGCCTATAGGAGTTATCTATGAGAGCGGAATTGCGAATGGTAATCCTGTGAAAGTAGTTGTTTCGGGCAAGGCAGAGGCATTACTCAAAGATGGGGAAGCTGCAAGCAATGGTTATTGGTGCGGGGTTAGTGATGTTGCAGGAAGAATGTATCAGTTGCTTACAGTTCCCTCTGTACCAGCACACAATCGTGAAATAGGTCATAGCATTCAAGCTGTAGCTAGTGGAACCGATGTGCTTGCTAAGATTCAGATTCATGCAAATTGATAATGGATAATGGATTAATTTCTATTCCCTTTTATAAAAAATATAAGAGCTAGTTCGCTAGCTCTTTTATGTTTAAAGACCTAAACTTCTTTTTCTATTAATAGTATAATTTTTACATTTTTATAAAATTATTACTACAAATTATTACATTTATGATATAATATTTCTACAAATCTTTACAATTTATATATTTAGGAGCAATTATGGTTGAAAATACACTAAAGCAGAATGAACATTTATCCGTTAAAGAAACTGCAACCTATTCTTTAGGTTCGCTTGCAAGAGAGATTAGTAATAACTCAATAAATGTTTTCTTTCTGGCGTATCTTAATATAGTTATGGGCCTTGATGCACTTGTTCTTACAGTTGCATTTGTCTTAGCAAAATTATGGGACGCCGTTAACGACCCTATACTTGCTACAATGATTAATAATACCAGAGATACTAAATATGGCAAATTCCGTCCTTGGATTGCTATCGGTGCAGTACTTAACGCAGTATCAATAGTATTATTATTCCTACCTATAGATGCAAGTGAAGCTTGGAAATATGTATATTATATTGGTATGTATGTTCTTTGGGGAATGACCTTCACTATTCTTGATGTACCTTTCTGGTCAATGATTCCTACTATGGCTAATTCCACTGATGAAAGAAATAAAGTAAGTT
The DNA here is from genome assembly GCA_964556835.1 of uncultured Clostridia bacterium. Taxonomy (GTDB): domain Bacteria; phylum Bacillota; class Clostridia; order Christensenellales; family CAZKXV01; genus CAZKXV01. Next base: position 4,135 of record CAZKXV010000066.1, on the reverse strand, counting down.
CAATGGCGAAACTTGTAGGTGGTTTTGGCGGGTTTACAATATCTTCAATCGGTACAGCTCTAATATTGCCTATGGCTATTAGTAGAAACTTAGGTTCACCAAAAGCATATTTTCTTATTGGTATTACAACTGCTGTTTTGCTATTAACTTTCATATCGGCAACAGTATTTGGCAACAAAGAAAAATATTCTCTTCCTCGAGAAAATATTGGTTTAAAGAAAATATTTGGTATATTTAAGGAAAATGACCAATTAGGCGCTTATTCAATATTCTATATCCTATTTATATCTGCAATTACAATAGCTCTTTTCCAAGTATTATACCTCTTTATTTATTATGGGGAATTAGGTATTGGTTTACTTCGTCAAGATAGTTATGGTATTTTTATTGGGGTAGCTTGCACAGGACAAGGGATAGCTATGATTTTCTATACACTACTTACTAAGAAAATTCCTAGAGAAAAGATATTTGGCGCAGACTATTTTATGGCAATTCTAGGTATGACAGGACTGTTTTTCGTATTCTTCTTACTTGGTAGCAATGTATGGGTTAATGTCATACTAGTAGCTTTAGCTGGTGCTTTCCTAATGACAGCTAGTGGACTTTATCAGATAGGTTCAACGGTTATGATAGCAGATATAGTAGATTATGGCGAATGGAAAACTGGCAAAAGAGCGGATAGTATAATTTTCAGTGTTCAAACTCTACTTACGAAATTTGCTGGTGCAATTGCGATGCTTATCTTAGGTATCGGCATTAAAGTTGCCGAACTACCTACCATTATAGACGTGCCAGACCCAGATACCGGACAAATGATACAAACATTCACAGGAACAGTAACAAGTAGTTCATTAGATATTCTAAGAGCATTTATGTTCCTCGTTCCCATTCCACTATGCTTAATAGGATACATAGTATACAAGAAAAAATTTACTTTGTATGGTGAAAGATATGACCAAATCAAAAAAGATATAGAAGAAAGAAGAATAGAAAACGGTATAGATATTTACAAAAGTATTTAAGTTATAGCAATAATCAATATTATAAAGGCAGAAGTTGCATTAAGTAGCTTCTGCCTTTTATTTATTTCAATTTAATATTTTTTCATTATGGAGCAGTTTTATAGTTCCTATATTGTAGATAAGTTGAATCCCAACTACTAATACTAGTAGAATATTCATAAGCTCTGAAAGTCAATGGTCTATCAGCTTCTTCACATTTATATAGACATACATTCAAATAATCAGCGTCAACTATTACTTCAGTTTCAAAATAGTCTGTGTATTCATATTTTATTGAATCAATAAAAGTTTCTGCGCTAGTATGGTCCACATCATAAGTAGAAGTAGATTCATCTATCTGGAAGGTGGTCTCAGTAGGTTTCTCGTACAAGAACTTGAAATTATTATAGCTTGTTGCCATCAATCCTTCGAAATCAACAATACCATTAGCTACCCATACTGAATTGGTAAAATCATAGGTATATCTGTTATAATTATCATCAGATATATAGCCGAAATAATAAGTAGCTTGCTTAGTTAAGTCCGCTAAATCTCTATCGTACTGTATTATCTGCCAGTCATTACCGATTTTCGCAGTTTTATAATACCAAGGCTCACCAGGATTAAAAATTGCGCTATCAGCAATTTGAATTGTTAAGGCAAAATTCTCAGGTAGACTATAATCAGATAACAATATCGGCTCTTTGTCAAGTGTAGCAATCTTTTCCCCACCTTCTTCATTACCAAATATACAAGCAGGCAATGTAAAAGTCACGCTTAACAACAAAATAATAATTATCATTAAATTTATTTTTTTTCTATTCATAACTCTCTCTCTTTAATTAGATTCATTTGAAGATTATAGCATATTCATATATATGTTTCATAATTAATTTCACCTTTTCTGAATAAAGTATTTCAAGCTATAAAGATGTTTTTCTTGATTAACCGTACAAAATGCACCTTATAATTGTTTTAATAATAAGAAGTGATTAAGGAAGGTGGAATTATGAAAAAATTTAGAAAAATCTTAATATTATCTATAATATGCATATTATTGATAACAAGTTTTGTAAGTTGTGCAAAAGAGAGCGCTAACTATGATGCTGGATATGATACCATAAATAATGAAAGTGGTAATGCTAATCAAGAAATTGTTATTAACCAAACTAATAGAAAAATAATCTATACCGTAAATATTGAAATGAAAACTTCAAATTTCAACACAACTTTGGACGCACTTTATGATGCTGTCCAAGCAGATACAGAAGCTGCAAATTGGATAAAAAACTCTTCAATCAATAATAACAACAACTATCAATATGCACAATTGTGTATTAAAGTAAAGACCTCTACCCTTAACGCTTTTGTAACAAATCTATCCACAATCGGTACTGTAACATCACAATCAAGTGATTCAGATGATATTACGTATAATTATGCCTCTTTAGAAGCTGCAATTACTGCTTCCGAACAAGAAAAAATATATTATGAAAACTTAATCGATAATGAAGATATCCAATCAAACTATGTGCTATTAGAACAATATATTAGCAAAATTACCGAGATTAATAGCGAGTTAGCTTTAATGAACGACCAGTTAATAAAATACGATAACGATTTGGAATATAGCACTGTAAATATAAATCTTAATTCATATACTACAGAAGATACTGAAGAAGTTCTATCTTTCGGAGCTAAAATTATAAAAGTTTTCAAGGATAGTATATATTCATTAGTGGCAGTATTCAAGGGGCTAATAATAGTAGTGGTAGCCATTGCTCCTTATGTAGTCGTAATTGGGTAATCGCTCTAGCTGTAATTATGATTAAGAAAAAGATTGCAATAATTAGAAATAAAAAATGAGTATCATATAACTCGAAATAATGAACGAACTCAAGAGCGGATTATATTCGCTCTTTTGGTCTATGTCTTTGCATAAACTACCGTTATGTTGTCTTACCATAACAACTAGCAATAATTATTTGACAAGAAACACAACAATAATATATAATAATACAATAATTTAACAATATTTAACTACGGGGGGGGTAGATAATGCAAAAACAAATAGAGATAACAAAAACAATTCCGCTACTGAAAGAAGATGGCACACTCACTCAAGCTGGTTGGTGTAGGCATAATCTTTTCGAGTATAACAGAGAGAATATAACAGCTCCTAAATGGCGTATAAAAGAATGGGATTTCTATCAAATAGCCAACCGAGACTATATGATACAAATAACTTTTTTCAACATTTCTTTCGCCTCAACAGCATTAGTGTCATTCATTAATTTTGTGACAGGAGAAAGGATTGAAGATACCATTTTCACAATTGGCACAATAAGAAGACATCAAGTCAACCGTAACGGTGAAAAACCTTACAAATTCCTATTAAAGAAAGGCAAGAAAGAAATTAGCTTCGATGTTACTGAAACAAAGCGACATCTATATTATAAAAGCCCTAAAATTGAAATAGAGTTTTTTCTAGATAGAGACCCTAAATGCGAAAGTATTACCATAGCAACACCTTTCAAAGTACCTAATAGATTCTTCCTAACACAGAAAATTAATTGTATGCCCGCTCACGGCACTGTCAAGTTTAACAATCGTATTATTGAGCTTAATAGTGATGATTTATTTGCAGTTCTAGACTGGGGCAGAGGTCCTTGGCTACATAAGAATTACTGGTTCTGGGGCAATGGAGCTACCTATATCGACGGCAAGATATTTGGATTTGAAATCACGTGGGGAATTGGGAATGAAGAAAATGCAACCGAAACAGCAATTATCTATGATGGTGTTTGCCATAAGTTAGGAAGAGTAACTGTCAAGGAACAACCTGATGGACGGTGGATGCAACCTTGGGAATTCACTGAAGAGAACGGTCGTTTTGAAGTCACTATGACTCCCTATTACAATAATGAGGTCGGCACAATTATAGGACCGGTCGGCATGAAAACTCATCAAGTACACGGACTTTGGAATGGAACAGCCACCCTTGATGACGGAACTGTCCTAGAGATAAAAGATATGTACGCCTTCTGCGAGAAAGTATATAATAAATGGTAGAGATAATGTTTGATGTGAACCCTATTTCACGGACAGGTAAATAAAAAAGCCTGTATGATAGA
>CAZKXV010000065.1:0-6812 GCA_964556835.1 uncultured Clostridia bacterium | reverse complement strand
TTAACTAAGGAGTGAGGATATGGGAAGTGGAAGTGATTGGGCATATAATAAGTGTGAGAGGAGTGAGGATATGAAAAAAGGATTCCTAGAAATTAAAACAGACGATTCAGCAGAAATGATATTAGTTAAGATTGCATTACTAAAACTAGAGCATAGAGTTGATTCGCTAGAGGAGATTGTGAGGGGATATGAGTCGAAATCCACTATATTTAAAATGTAAGAAGTGTAAAGACTTCCAACACCATTGGATAATGTATCTAGAATCTATTGGTAAGAAAGCTAAAGTCTGTTATGAGTGTGATACTCTAAGAGATATTGAAGACTCTAAGGATATTAAGTTTCAAGGTCATACTATGGAAGTTCTACCGCTAGAGGTTGGATTAGATAAATACCCTAAGTCGATAGAGGGTAAAGAATAATGGGATTTAAAAGCAGATCAGGATGGAGAGTAGATGTCTGCTTCAGAGGTGATTGTATTCACCATAATACAGATGAATGTAAAGAATGTATAAGGTTTGATATGTACGAGGAGAGGAAAGAGAGCAACAATGAACTGCAACAAGTGCAAGAACAAGACCTGCCTAGAAACAAAAACTCCATGCAAAGAGATGGAGAAGTATCTAAGGGATAATGGGATATTTGGTAGAGATTACATTAGACCAATGATGAGTAGTGCCAAAAGAGAAAGAGGACTCTCTAAATATAGAGAAATCCCCTTTTCTGCGTTATCTGATAAAGGTAAAGATGGGTTAGGTATACCTGAATCCTATAGATGAGCCCTAATTCTTTTCTTATAATGCTTAAATAACTTATCAGTAAGACTATCAGTTTCTATTAAGTCAAACATTTGTTCTACAGACCTATTTAATATAGTCTTTCTGCGAATCTCTGACCCTTTCATCCAGATAGACACGACCTCAGTTAATCCTGATATAGCTTTAGCTATCTCACCCATCTTTGTTCTCAGCTTTTCCAATATTACCTGCTAAGAAATTAAGAACATCTAATACTTTTTGAATAATCTTATCATCTACTTTTGTAGGTGTCATTGTAGCTACTACAGCACATACACCAACTACTTGTAATGCTATTGGTAAATACTTAGTTATAAATTCAATCATTTCAGCCTCCTTTTATGTTCCTATCAACATTAATGGTAGGGTTATCCCTAATAGAAACCCACGACCTGATTCTTCTAGCCAATCTTTACCTATCATCTCCGACCATATACAAGTCGTGACCATAAGAATAACACTCCTATATATTAAACCTGCCCAATGTCCTGTTGCCCAAGCAAGTATGAACAGAGATAGTCCGTAAGTAAGTCCTGTAAAAGCCCAAGAGCACCATAATACAGATTCACTCTTATAAAGCCATCTAGAGAGCCATTTATTGTAAGTTGTTAGCGAGCCATACATTACCCCTATTGAGAGAAAATAAGCCCACCACGGAGCTGTAAGGTGGCATAAGAGCCATCCTAGGCACACTATTGGACACCCTAGGTCTCTTACCTTAGTGTTCTTCCACCAAGCCCCTCCTGTTCCCCCTGCCCTATAAAATCCTGCGCTCAGGAGTGATACGATTATTAAGCTTAAATATAATATTATAGATTTCATCTAACTCATCCCTCGTTTCTTTTTGGAGCTTTGCGATTCTTTTTAACCTGTGTAGTATTTGTTCTATTTCCTTGTCCATTACGCATCACTCTTTTCTTAACAATCCACTTGTTAGGTATCTTGGTTCTATTTCCTAGACTTCCGTCATTACCTATTTGAGAACATATAACAGTATACTTAGGACTTGTGTATATCTCCCAACCAATCTCTAATACTTCGTAGTCTTTATCAGCCCATTCCTTAGTCTTATCTACTTCTCCCCAAGTTGCATCACTCTCTGCATCTATCCAAGTAACTAATACAAGTTTATACTTCAACTCTCCCCCCTAGTTTTTAACCATGTCCCATAAAAGAGCACCAAAAGTTAAGCATAGTCCAGTAGCTATAAATAACCCTGTGTTCCATAATACATCTACCTTGCCACATAGACCCATCTTTCCATTACCATGAACAGAATTATTTAATTTATTTAGAAGGCTAAGGATTTCTACTCTGTCATCTTTTGCTTCTTTCTTAAAGTCTACTAGGTCATTCTCCATTCTGTCTATCTTCTCGGAATGTAATGCACAATTAACTCTGCGTTCTTCTGGCGTTGGTGTCATCTTCGCCTACCTCGACCTGCTCCTCTACCTCTTGGTTTTGGATCTCCTTTAGAGCCTACCCTTGGTGTCTTACGTCCACAGTCACCTTTTTTAGCCATCTTATCCTCCTAGTAAATTACACTATCGTATAGTGTTGAATCGTATATAGTTGTTTTTCCATAATCTTCTGTTGATAGTTTAACAATCCAATCTTTCTTTTCCGCAAATTCTATTCCCTTAATCATAACTGAACTATACCCAGATTTGCTAACTGTTAAAGTAAATGGGTAGCTGTTTGTTTTAATTGTATAATTATCTGAATTGGGATATTCTGTATTCTCTGGGTCTAATGTTAATTTATAAGATTTAACATAATATTCTATTTCTCCATTAGCATCTGTTGTTCTGTCGGTAGCGTAAGTAGTTCCAGTTACTAAATTATTATATGTTCCATCTCCCTCTATCCAAGTTACTAGATTGTTATCTTTATCTGTCATTGAAACAGTAGCTCCTACTATTGGGTTACTATCTATATCTATGATTTTTAATTTTAAAGTGTAATTAAAATCATAATAAAATGGTGAAGTTAAAATATCAACTGTTAATCCTCCCCATCTCCAATAGTCTTCAGTTATCATTCCTCCTGGATAATTTGGAAATAAACAATCGTAAAAATCAGTATAATGACTATAGCCACTACCTGGGAAAATATAAGACCTTAACCTAGATGAGTAAGTGTTGAAGGTGCAAGCATAAAACTTCCCACCAGCATAATAAGGCATATTAACAGAATTGTAAATGTTTAACCTTATATGATTACCATTACCCCAATTATTACCCTGACCCCATTTTAAATCAATAATATCTCCTGTGACAGACCTACCCCTGACACCAAGAATACTATCTTTCATTTCATCTACATAATTAGAGAAATATACCTGCCCATTACCAGTATAATAGACATTACTTAAATTCTCAGATAACGTTGTTATTCTAGTATACCCAAAACTAACAAGAGAACCATATATCTGTAAGAGACCTGAATATGCAGAACGAATAGGGTATCTACTATGTTGAATATCTATATGACATCCCTCAGCTACATTAGCCCCAATAGCATCACTTGTCCATACACCAAACCGCATAGTAAAATTAGGATTTCCACAATGGATGCCACCTCTTATAAATACTAAACTCTTTTTTGTTACTGTAAAACTTCCAGAATCAGTTCCGCTACTAACTATCCACCCTTTTAATATCAATCTTGTTCCGTCCCAATTAACATAAGCACCTAAACCAGCACCATCAATAGCGTCATATATGTCTTGTAAATCCCAGCCAGTTCCACCATCAGCAAAATCTACCTTTATTGTTCCTAAATCTCTGTCTATACTACCAACTAAAGCATTTACTAATTGAGTGCTATGAAAAAGAACTGTGCTTGTAGATTCGGCTGTTATGGTAACTCCAGTAACACCAGTTGTTATATCTCCAATATCTTCTGCGCCATCAACATTGTAACCGCCACTATCAGTATAATCACCAGATACCTTAGTAAGTAAAACTTGGTATCTCGTAGCACCTGCTGAATCATCCCAGTTTATAGTTACGCTTTTATTTGTTATGTTAGTTGTAAATGTCCCCTCTGCACTTATTGGACTATGATAACAAAATCTTGTAAAAGAAACAGGAGAAATATATTGAGTATCAAAAGCAATAACAACATAATAATATTGTGTTGAGGCATCAAGACTCCCACCTTCAACTAAAACTGAGCTTAAATTTGTCGGAGTTGCTACTGGTAATGTTACTGTTATCGCCATTATTCCTCGATGTTTTCTCTAAGCAATTCTATGATAAAATTAATATCTGTGCGTCTATCAACCAGAAATATTTTCTGAGCAGCTAAACATTCTACTTCTGCGTTAATGCTTTCTTTCTCATCTCTTAGGTCTACTAGCTTATCCTTCAATGCTTGTTTCTGTTCAGCGTTCATTAAGTATCTCCTGATTCTATCCCAATATGTTTTGTATGATAATAAAAAGATGCCCCTGTAATAATAATATCATCAACATCAGATGTAGCCGTTGCAAGGTTCATACAACAAGTGACCTGATCTCCTGCCATAATTACATTATCAACTTCATCCCAGTTAATAGGTATCTCGCATTTAAACAAGACCCCTTGGTCAGATTGCCCAACAACATTAGCAACCATTACTGTCTGTGTCCTAGCAGTTATTTCTCCACCAATAGCTTTATAATAAAATACAACATTTATGTCAACAGTATCTCCTACCAGTCCACCTGTGTTGTCTGTATTACATTCAAAACAAAGTTCTAAGTTTATATCGCTAGCACCATCCCAATCAGCGTGAATGTCTACCTTCGCAAACAATACTTCTCCAGCAGCATCAAGTTGCCAGCCTCCAAGAGTGTTTGCAGTTGGGTCTATCCAAGTTGCACCACTAGCACCTGGGTCAAAAGCTGCAAGAGCTAAATGATAATAGCGTCGATAGTCTGCATTGGTTGTTCTGACAAATCCATCGACTTCTAATGGTGTTGCAGGCGTTGCTGTTCCAATCCCTAACCTTTTATTAGTATCATCCCAGAATAAGTCAGAATTATCTTGAGAAAGAATACCACCTGCTCCAACAAATAATACAGAACCTTCAGTCATTAGAGGAAAAAGATGTGCTATGTTAGAAGTGATTTGGTCAGCACTAGCATCCACCACTAAAGCATTAGCATTGCTTACTGTCTCAACTCTGAAATCATCTGTAGCTAAGTTTCCACCATCTTGATTGACGACTAGACCTGAGGCTATGATCGATTGACCAGAGGTTGTACCACCAGCTGTTAGAGTATGGTTTCCTAAATTGACATCAGAAACAACTTGATTGGCTGAAAGTTCACCTTTAAATGGATTGAATAGATTAAGCAATTGTTACTCCTGTAAGTTCTGAGGATGTGTAGGTTAGAGTTATAGTTGCAACAGTCGCTGTTGATAATTTGTATGTTGCTGTCGTTACGTTTCCATCAGTGTAAGCTAGAACTATTTCATCGTATTTAGGTATTCCAATAGGAGTTGTCGCTATTAGAGTCCCATCTGTAGTGACATTTAGGTCTTGTATGTCTGTTCCATCATAACCAGAGATAAGTGTTCTTTTGGCTTCTACACCATTAACATGAATATGCTCTGCTTTCTCTATGGATGTTGGTGGGGTTTGTCCTTCGTATGTCATAGTGCTCTCTGTCTCAATTTAAGGTCGTTAATATGTTGTTCCATTTTAACCCATCTATGTATCTTTGTAATCCTTGACTCTCCGTTAGTAGGAGTTCCTAATTCAATCTCTAGATTTCGTAGCTTCATTAAGCCATCTCCTAAAGTTTCAGCATCTTTAAACACCCAACTCTCTATCTCTTTAAGATTTTCTTCTGTAGAACCAGAGTTTAGCTGTTGAATGTCTGTATCAAAGAATCTTAGAATGTCCCAATTAACTGTAGGCACTCCTGATATACTTGCTTGAGATACTTCTGATGAATCAAATACTCTAGGTGCTTCTTCATTTGTTGATTTTGCTATGCCCATTAAATCCCTCCTAATAGTTTATACAAAGATTTTGTTGGGTCATTGGCGAGTTTCTTTTCTTCTGTAGTTAGGGGGACTTTATTAGATACTTTTTCAAGTATTATTCTTTCCTTGCTTCCCTTACTTGGTATATCTTCACCCATCATTCTAGCCATTGCTGTTTCTACATCTCCACTAAGTAACGGAACTATGACAGTTGGTGGTACAACAGACATAGCACCTTTTACAACTCTTCCAAATCCAGCAGCCATTCTACCTATTTTAATTGGAGCTGAACGAACAGGATATTTTGTTGTTATCCCTTGTCTCTGTGCTAACTTATTCTCAATCTTATTAGCCCACTTTAAAAACTTTTCTTTTGATGCTATAACGTCTAATCTTCCTTTTATAGATGCTTCAGAAGAAAGCTTATTTACTTTTCCTACAGCCTTATTAAGAGACTTCAATGTCATTGTATCTTTTGATAAACCTTTTAATGAAGTTTTAAGGCTCTTCATTGGTTTAGATAGCTTATTACCTTCTGATAAAAAATCCATCAATTCTAACTTGCTATTATCTAGACCTTGATATGCTTGATTAAATGTTTGCTTAGAAATCCAGTTATGAAGTTTTCCTCTATCATATATCCCTGTGTTTCTATCAAATGTTTTACTTATTGCTTTTCTTGCTTCTGCCATAGGTTTATAAGATGAATTTAATTCTTTTAATTGTACAGCTTCAGCTTCTGGTACATTCTTTTCAAGAAACTTCCCCCAGTTCTCTGTAATTCTATATCTTGCATCATTAGGGAGTTTACCTTTAAGAGAGAAGACGTTACCTTTTAATTGCTTTAATGAAACAGGGTTCTTTATGTTAAGTTTCTGTCCAGTCTGGTCTACAATAACACTCTTCCCACTTTTTATAAGATTATTTCTAAATTTTGTAATCCCTTTAAGTTCATCAGGGGTAGCTCCACCAGTAACAGCTTTTTCTATTGTTGGGTTTAACACTTCATTAACAAACATCTTTGTATCAAAAGTAACTC
>CAZKXV010000064.1:0-6824 GCA_964556835.1 uncultured Clostridia bacterium | reverse complement strand
CATCATTTTTCTTAAGTTAGCGCCAACTTTTTCCACATTGGAATCAGCCCCTGCTTTCTTCTTCGCATTAAATGATGGTCTATTAGCTTGATTTTCAAGAATCCAATTACGTGCAAATGTACCATCTTGAATATCGTTAAGAACGCTTTTCATAGCTTTCTTTGTCTCGTCAGTAATGATTTTTGGACCTGTCTCATAATCACCATACTCTGCAGTATCACTAATTGAATAACGCATATATGATAAACCACCTTTATTTACTAAGTCTATAATTAATTTCATCTCGTGAACACATTCGAAATAAGCACTTTCTGGTTGGTAACCTGCTTCAACAAGAGTATCAAAACCCGCTTTCATTAGTGCAGATACGCCACCACATAGAACAGCTTGCTCGCCGAATAAGTCAGTCTCTGTTTCTTCTTGGAAAGTAGTCTCAAGAACGCCTGCTCTTGCTCCTCCAATTCCTAGAGCATAAGCTAATGCTAAGTCTAGTGCAGTACCAGTAGCATCTTGATGAATAGCAACTAAATCAGGTACGCCTCTGCCTTCAAGGTATTGTGTACGGACAGTATGACCAGGACCTTTAGGTGCAATCATAATTACATTCACATCAGCAGGAGGAACAATCTGACCGTAATGGATATTGAAACCATGTGCGAAAGCTAGCGTTTTGCCACTGGTTAGATAAGGCTTAATGTCCTTATTGTACATAGCAGTTTGCTTCTCATCGTTAATTAATATCATAATCAAATCAGCTTTCTTAACTGCTTCTGATGTGTTATATGTTTTAAGACCTGCCTTTTCTGCTTTTGCCTTAGAAGGGCTCCCATCATATAATCCAACTATAACATCCACACCACTATCTTTCAGATTCAATGCGTGAGCATGTCCTTGACTACCATAACCTATTATTGCGACAGTCTTTCCCTTAAGATTGGATAACTTACAATCTTTTTCATAGTATAATTTTGCCATTATTTTTATCTCCTTTTATTGTTTTTATTTATTTAATTGCAATGCACTCTATTTCTACTAATGCATCTTTTGGTAATCTTGCTACTTGTACAGTCCCTCTAGCAGGGAAAGGCGTGTTAAAATAAGTTGCATATATCTCGTTCATTATAGCAAAGTCTGCTAAATCACTCATAAAAACAGTTGTTTTTACCACATTATCAAATGTTAAACTGGCTTCAGCTAGTACCGCTTTCAAATTAGCAAATACTTGTTTTGTCTGTGCCTCTATGCCCTTTTTCAAATTCCCATTTTCATCAATAGCTATTTGACCTGATAGATAGACAGTACCATCGTATTCAATTGCCTGTGAATATGGTCCTAGAGCTTGTGGTGCATTTGATGTTGCTATACATTTTTTCATATTATTTCCTCCTACATCAATACTTGATAACCGGCTTCTCGTAAGTCTTTTATTAGTGTTTCGGCATGACATTTTCCACATACCTCGCACGTTAAGTGTATATATACTTCGTTAATATGTATTTCAGCACTTGCTCTATCATATCTAACAGATATAATATTCGCACTTGATTTCGCAACTGTTCTAGCTAGGGTAGATAATCCGCCTGGTATATCCATCATTAGTACAGAGAAACTAATTTGTCTGCCACGATTGATAAGTCCTTTTTCAATAATCTTATGTATAAATCCAACGTCAATATTACCACCCGATAATACACATACAACATTCTTTCCTTTGACATCTATCTTGTTATATAATACTGCGGCGAGTGCTGTCGCTCCCGCTGGCTCAACTATTTGTTTTGTACGTTCAATAAGTTCTATAATAGTTGAAGCTATCTCATCATCAGTTACAGTTACCATATCATAAACATTATCTTTGATTATGTCATATGTAATGTTACCCGGCTCTTTGACTGCTATACCATCAGCTATAGTGAATATATTGTCCATTGAAGTCAGTTTCTTATTATGAAATGACTGTACCATGGCATTCGCTCTCTCAGCTTGAACACCAACTATTTGCACTGAAGGTTTAAGGCTTCTTACAGTTTTAGCTATTCCCGCTAATAATCCGCCACCACCAGTTGGTACAACAATAATATCTACATCATCTAATTCATTTATTATTTCAAGTCCGACAGTACCTTGACCTGCTATAACATCTTCGTCATTGAATGGTTCTATAAACTCTCCGCCTGTTGTAGCTTGTATTTCTAAAGCATGCTTATGAGCATCATCATAACAGTCGCCAAATAATATAACTTCCGCACCATAATTTTCTGTTGCAAGCACTTTAGCAATTGGGGTACTTCTAGGCATCACAATTGTAGCTTTCAAACCATTTTCACGTGCAGCATATGCTACACCTTGTGCATGATTACCAGCGCTTGATGCTATTACATGATTAAACTCTTTGGTTTCTCTAAGTTTCGCTATCTTGTTATAAGCACCACGAACCTTAAATGAACCTGTTTTCTGCCTATGCTCACATTTCAAATATATATTAGCATTAGCTAGTTCCGAAAACCTACTTGAGCGTTCTAGGGGTATGTCGTGTATAACACTGGATAATCTTTTTTTTGCTTGTACTACTTCTACTATATTCATATTAACACCTGTTGTCAAGAGTTATAGCACCCCTGTCTAGTGCAGTGAGCCCAGTTCTTGATATTTCTAGAATACCATATCTCTCCATATAAGATAGGAAAGCGTTCAGTTTATCATTCTGCCCAGTTACTTCAACGATAATCGACTGAGGGGTCATATCAATAACTTTTGCACGGAACACATTTATTGCTTCTAAAACTTCTGTATTCATCTTGTCTATCATCTTGATTTTGATAAGCATTAGTTCTCGCATTACAGAATCTTCTTTTTCCATAATTCCAACATACTTAACATCAACTAATTTATCAAGTTGTTTTACAATCTGCATTTTGATATTCTCATCACATTCAGTTACAATTGTCATTCTGGATATTGTAGGGTCTTCCGTTTTGCCTACGCTAAGATTTTCGATATTATATGCTCTTTTTGCAAATAATCCCGCTATCCTAGTAAGAACACCTTGCTTATTAGCTACTAGCATCGCTATCGTAAATTTTTCTTTCTGCATAATTATGCCTCCTATCTGATAATTATATCTTTAATTGTTCCGTTTGGCGGAATCATTGGAAAAACATTTTCATCTGAATCTATTACACAATGTATTAGAGTCGGACCTTCTATCTTCTTAGAATCTTCTACAGCTTGTCTTAATTCAGCTAAATTATTCGCTCTATAGCCTTTTGCTCCGAATGCCTCACTTAATTTCACGTAATCAGTCTTACGCTCAAGAGAGGTCTCTGCATATCGCTTATCGAAAAACATTGTCTGCCATTGCCTTACCATACCTAAGGTATTATTATCTAACATTATTATTGTAATAGGCAGCCTATAACTTACCGCCGTAACCATTTCATTTAAGTTCATATGGAAACTACCATCACTAGTGAAAAGTACTGTTCTACTCTTGCCTTTAGATATACATGCTCCAACTGCCGCTCCCATACCGAAGCCCATTGTGCCTAGACCACCACTAGTAATGAAAGTTCTAGGTAATCTGAACTTATAATATTGAGCTGTCCACATTTGGTGTTGTCCTACATCTGTAGCAATTATTGCATCATCGGGCATGCAATCACTTACAGTCTCAATAATTGATTTTGGATTCAATTCATAATCGGAAAGCATCAAATTATTATCAGGGCTAGCTTTCAATTCTAGAACATGTTCTAACCATTGCTTATTATCAAGTTTAGGTAATTTATCACAAATCCTTGAAAGCACAGTCTTAACATCCCCTAGTATATTACTATCTACTGGAATATTCTTGTTAACTTCTGCGTCATCGATGTCTATATGAATTACATTGCAATTCTTAATAAACATTTTCTTATTTCCAGTTGCTCTATCTGAAAACCTTGTACCAATAGCAATTAACAAATCGCATTCTGCAAGGGCTGTGGATGCCGCAAATTTACCGTGCATTCCTACCATACCTAAGTTCTTCTCGTGTTCATAAGGTATTGCAGATAAACCCATTAAAGATGTAGCTATTGGAGCATCTATTCTTTCAGCAAATTCTAATAGTTCTTTTGTAGCACATGATATTACTACGCCACCGCCCGAATATATAAATGGTCTCTTAGATTTTTTTAACATTTCTACTGCTGGGTTAATGTCACTAGGCGGAATGACTCTATTGCAACTGCAAATAATTTTCCGCTTAGAATCATATTCAACTATTTCTTTCTGAACATCTTTAGGTATATCGATTAGTACTGGTCCTGGTCTGCCTGAATTCGCTACATAGAAAGCTTCTCTAATGGTAACTTGAAGTTCCTCAGCTTTTTTTACTATATAATTATGTTTAGTAATTGGCATAGTAATGCCCACTATATCCACTTCTTGAAAACTATCTCTACCTATGAGGTCTGTAGCAACATTTCCGGTGATAGCAATCATAGGTACGCTATCCAAAAAAGCAGTAGCAATACCCGTAATAAGATTTGTAGCACCAGGGCCTGAGGTAGCAATTACCACTCCTGTTTTCCCAGTTACTCTAGCATAACCATCAGCTGCATGAGCACTATGCTGTTCGTGTGCATTAGTATACAACTTAATTTTGTCTTTATTAAGATAAAGTTCATCATAAATATTCAATATAGTGCCACCAGGATAGCCAAACACCTCATCAACACCGTGATAAAGCAATTCTTCTATTAGTATTTGTGCGCCGTTAAGTTTCATTTATGTACCTCCGTCTGTTTTATAATAAAAAAACCTCCTTGCAATTGCAATGAGGTTTAAGTTAGTTCATTTTCTGGTATCTATCTTCTCCTACTCTCAGGCAACTGCAAATAATCGTTGTTGTTAATAATCACAACAAGCAGTATGACACTGATTATAATAATGTGAAGAAAACTAAATCCCATCAAAAATACTCCTTCAAAGTTATTTTTACCATAATAACAATAAATTAATAGAATGTCAAGGGTATTTCATAAAAAACCTTGTGTTTCTCTCTAATCTGAATAAGATAAAGGTAGATTGTTACTCTAATTACCATATCTTAAACTTTTTATTATTTTCAAATAGTCATAAATTCATTTTACTGTAAATATTAAAGCCTCTCTTAATAAGAGAGGCTTTAGTATCTAGTAATTCTACAATTTATGAAACTGGTAAGCCTTTTTTCTTCAGTGTAAAATAAGTTACAATCATTGCAGCTAAAGAAGCTAGTGCCGCCGCTGCTATTATTATTGCAATAAAAGATATTAAGGCGTTTTCTTGATTATAATCATAGGTTGCAGGTAATGCTTTTGTAATAGAATCCTTAAAATAATCGTTTTGATAATACTCAGTTGTTAAGTCATTTGCCTCATTCATTATTTCTGCCATTTGAGTTGCTATAGATGTTGCCTTATCGCTTGCTATAGCTTTATTTTCTGGGCTATTACCACCACCACCACTTGCAGCTTCCATTGCATCTATTCTATATTGCAAATTAGATATTTCTACATTTGTTGCCGTAACATCTTTTTCGGCAGCTATTAATTCAGACATCATAAAATCATATTGTTCTGTTGTCTCTCCGCTTGCAGTTACAGCAGTTTCTCCCGAAATATATATAGTATCACCTACTTCATATTCAGAAATAACAGTTTTTAGATTAGAAACATTAGTTTCTTGTCCAATTAAACGATTTGTCAATATAATCATTCTTCTAGAAAGATAAGTTTCTGTCATTGAACTATCAACACTAATACCATTTTCAATTACAAATGCCTCATATTTAACAAGGTTGGTGTCCTTAAGAACACTTATAGCATATAATAGGTCAGAAAAAGTTTTCGCAGTTTCATAAGAACGAAAAATTGGAACTTCCTCTGCTCTTACAGTCAAATAACTTTCTGCACTAGATAATTGTGCATCAAAAATTCCAAAAAGTTCTATAAAATCATAATCGCTATTTTCAGTTATTCCCTCATCAGCAATAATAAGAATTGAGGAGTCAGGCAATAATACTTGTGGAGAATATGTTTCCTTGAAATTAGATATATATTGGTTAACTATTTCATCTAATAATGATTTCGCTATTTTTTTAGACAAATCAAGAGTGCCTACACCTTCTATGGATATTTTATATCGAGAAGGGAAATAAGTTAGGGAAGATAATCCTTGCAGTACTGTAGGGTCTGATTCAGCTACCTTATTAATAATTGCAATTTGTTGTGCAATATCTTCTGGCATAACACCTTCTAGGGCGATAGCATTAATAATAGCGTTAGTTTTTTCTACAGGTATACCTTCACCCCTTTCATTTAGTGCAAGAATTGCTTGTGAAACAACGTAAGGGGACTTAAAAGATTGAATGTCAAATTCATTACCAAATGGGTCAAGACCGTTTTCTATACCTTCAAAATTCAAGTCTATATATGAAACAACTCTTGAACTTTCAACATTCCTTGTGGCGAATATGCTTAATTGAATAATGCTAGCAATCAATACTGCAATAATTACAAAGACTAGGATTCTAAAAGCAGATTTATTAATAAGTGAAAATAAATCCTTAAGAGAAAACTCTAGTGTCTGCCCCTCATAAACATTATCTTGATTATTTGTCATTAGTATTTCTCCTTTCTATTATAATTATAGATAAAATTATATCATATTAGTGTATACATTGCAAGTATATGCAAAATATTATGTTTTATTATTCTATTAGTATTTATTGTTTTTAACAAAATAGTTTACTACTTCTTATTCTTGATATAGATAATAATCAAAGAAGCATCTCATTT
>CAZKXV010000063.1:0-6868 GCA_964556835.1 uncultured Clostridia bacterium | reverse complement strand
TTTCTATTGAATTATCATCTATCAAAGTAATAGTAATGTTTTTCTCTAAGCTATTAAGTCCTTTCCCAAGAAATTTGATACTATTTTCTTTCTCTATGTATTGTACAGGCGTATTATCAACAGAATAAGAGAACATATCTTCTGGAGATTTCCATAATCTGTGTCCACCATAGTTATACCATACAGTGCCTTTACCATAATGCTCATCGAAGAACTCACTAGTTCTAGCTAATTTTCTGTCTACATCTATCTTCATAAAATTATATGTATGCGAACCATAATATATAATTCTAGGTCCAACATCTATTGTTACCATAACAATAGTGGTTGGTGTAGTTATCTTAATAACTCTGCCATAATTCAATTAATTAATAATTTCAGTATTCATAAGTACACACATAATATATTGAGAGCATAGCTAGTATGCTCTCTTATTAATTCTATTCGTTAACCCTCAATCCAATCCATTGTAATACCAGCTAATTCTTCTAATTTAGCAAAACCAGTATCTTCAGGGTCAAAACTATATACAGTAGTATTGCTAGATAGAGAATATCCAGCTAATTCCATTGTAAAAACAACTTTTACATATAATGTAGCATCCCAAGACTCAGATGCAGTAAAGGATTTTGGCAATCCATTATCATATATTTCTATTACCATATCATACTTATTATATTCCAATGCTCCCTCTTCTTGTCCTGCTGTTCCACTAGCTTCTTGCATATCCGGTCTAGCATATTCTCCAGTTGCAAGGTCTTTTTCTTCTTGAGTAGCTAATTTTAGACCGAAACTTAATGTGTATAATCCAGTTTCAGAATCATAATCTATAACTATATCGTCATCTTCAGTATTCTTTATAGTGTCTTCAGAAATTAATGTATTAGTTAGATCATTAATACTATTTCTAACATACTCTACTTCCTTATAGCGTTCCCAAGTCAAAGTTTCTAGAGTACCATTCTCAAAAGAAGAAGAACCAAAAGGATAATCTTCTATCATTCTACAAGTTGCATCAGAACCTTCAATTTTCTGAACATAATAAGTATCTTCACTCGAATCATAGAATTTTCTTGTCGATTGGTCTAACATATTCTGAACTATTCCAATAGCAGTATCTGGTAACCCTTCAACTGAAGAAATTCTAGCTACATTTTGAATATAAACATCATTATTATCTTTAACCATAATATCGCCGAAACTTAATCCGCCACCTACAGGACCTGTAGTTGCAGTTCCGCCACCATAAGAAAAAGATGATACCTTGTCAGCATCCATTACATTTGCTTGTGCTACACTATATAAGTGCAAAGCTGCTTCAAGTTCAGTAGTAGTACCTACTAATGCTCCATTACAAATTATAGCACTATCTATATTAGTCTTAGTAAAACCAAGCGCTCCAACATATTTTTGACCATAATTGCCTAGAGCCATCTCATCACGATTTACATCGTCATCCGTTTGTTTCTTACAGCCTACCACGAAGGTACTTAATACTGCAATTATTGTTACTACTGTTAAAATTTTTATTATTTTTTTCATAATTAATCTCCTTTATAATTAAGCTCTGGACATGTAAGTGCCAGTTCTTGTGTCAACTCTAATAGTCTCGCCTTCCTCTATAAATAGAGGTATATGCACAGTAATTCCTGTTTCTAAAGTAGCTGGTTTTGTAGCACCTTGTGCAGTATTACCTTTCACACCAGGTTCGCAATGAATTATCAACAATTCAACGAAATTAGGTGATTCAACATAAAGAGGTTTCCCATTATGGAAAGCAACCTCAGCATCTGTATTCTCTTTAACATACTTAAGAGCATCTTCAACCATAATTTTATTTATTGGTATTTGTTCATAAGTCTCATTATCCATAAAATAATACATATCTCCTTCGTTATAAAGATATTGCATTTTCTTTCTTTCTACTCTAGCAAGTTCATATTTTTCTGTAGGGTTAAAAGTAGTTTCGATAACGTTACCAGTCAAAATATTTTTGTATTTTGCTCTAACAAAAGCAGAGCCTTTGCCCGGTTTAACGTGAAGAAAATCAACTATTTGAACGATAGAACCATCCTTTTCAAATGTTATTCCTTTCTTAAAATCTCCTGCGCTAATTTGTGCCATAATCCATCTCCTATATTTTTTATAGTTGTATATAATTCCTATCCGACTGAGTCAGAGTAGTAGAATTCTTATCGTTTACAAGGATGACATCTTCTATGCGTACGCCATACTTATCTTTGAGATATATACCAGGCTCAACAGTAGCTATCATACCTGATTCAAGGCTACCAACCGCATACTTGCTTAATCTAGGGTATTCATGCACTTCAATTCCCACACCATGTCCTAGTGAATGCAAGAAGTATTCGCCGTAACCAAATTTCTCAATATGTTCTCTTGCCAAATTATCTGCCTTGCTACAAAGCATTCTAGACATAATATTATCACGAGCATATGAGTTTGCATCTAATACAATCTGATATATGTCTTCAAACTCTTTAGGACATTTACCAAAAGCTATGGTTCTAGTTATATCGGAATTATAACCATCTATACACGCTCCAAAATCCATTAGAACTACTGAACCATTAATTAGCTTAGTATCAGATTTTCGCCAATGCGGATTTGCAGAATTTGAATTAAAAGCTACAATACTATCGAAAGCAATACTATCTGCTCCAGCAAATAACATTTCGGTTTCTAGCACAGTGGCAAGCTCTCTCTCCGTAATCCCCTCAGAAATACTAGCTAGTGTCTTTTCGAATGCAATGTCCGATATTTCAATCGCCTTGGTAATAACCTTAATTTCATTATGCGACTTAATGCTTCTAAGTTCAATAATATTAGCGGATATATCGATTATCTCAGCATTTATTACGCTCTTTATGGCGAGGAAATCATTATGATATAGATTATTATAATCAAGACCTATAACACTGCAACCGTCTATTAGATTAGTTACTGTTTTCAAGTGATTATTAGATGTAATCTCAACAACTTCTATATTATCAAGCTTCTGTCTTGCCTCATTACTATACCTAGTATCAGTGAGATAATAAGTAGTACCACCTATAACAATAATATAGCAAAAATCGCTGTTAATACCTGTAAAATACCTACAATCAATAGCTGTTGATATTATTAGTGCTTCTATAGCTAATTTTGCTAAAAGTGAACGTAGCTTCTGCATAGAAGTATATTAACACAAATAGAAATTTATGTAAAGGAATTATATATGTCTTTCATAGTACAAGCATCCATAGCCTGAGTACCACGAGATTCAGATATAATCCAACCATTAACCTTGTATTCTACTAAAACTGGAGCTAAATGCTCAAAGAATGGTCCAAACTCATTGTCTTCAAAAGTAAGATGCCTAATTTCGCCCTTATCACCGTACTGAATATGTGAGAAATGTATATGAATCGCTCTGCCTTTAGCTTCACCAAGTCCATCAAAAATCTTGTCCAAAACTCGTCTATAATCATCGCTAGATTTCAAGCTACCCTTTTCCCTAGAATTAAGATGCCCAAAATCAATACAAGGTATATAATTAGGTGATAATTTGCATACATTTATAATCTCATCAAGAGAACCCATTTGATTTACTTTACCCATAGTTTCAGGACAAATAATTGTGTCTTGCAACCCCTTTTCATATATGATATCCGCAAATTCCGAAAAAGAATTCAACATATTTGCATATGCATCTGCTCTAAGCAGTTTTAATGGTGATCCAGGGTGCATAATTACTCTCTTTCCCTCAAACCATTTAAGAGCCTTTATTGATTGTATTATGAATTCATAGCTTCTGATTATTTTTTCTCTGTCCTCTGAAGCAAAATTTGTATAATATGGAGCATGGGCGCTGATTGCAATTTCATTTTTTTGTGCAATTATACCTATCTCTTTAGCTAAATTCTCGCCTATTCTAACGCCTTTACTAAAAGGGTACTCGTATGCAGTAAGCCCTAATTCTGCAAGCCATACAGGAGCACTTTGAGAACTCTTGTATCCCGCTTCATAGAAAGCATCACTATTGCCTGATGGTCCAAATTTCATTCCTCTTTATCCTCTTAAAATTTGTTTAGAATAATCTATATCTTCTTTAATTTGTGCAATCAAATCTTCGGGCGTATCGAATTTTATTATTGGTCTAATAAGGTCATAAAAATATATTTTGACAACTTTATCATAAATATTTTTATTATTAAAATCTATAATGAAACTTTCTACTGCGGTATTATGCACATTGAATGTTGGGCGAGCGCCTACATGCGTTAGACTTTTGTAAGAAACTCCATCTATGCTTATTGATGTTGCATATACCCCTTGTCTTGGAAAAACCTTGTCTTCGGATACAGATAAATTTGCTGTAGGAAAACCTAACAATCTGCCTACTTCTCTGCCTTTTACAATTCTTCCAATCATTGAATATGGAGCGCCTAGCATAATATTAGCGGTAGCTATATCTCCTATTAATAGCATTTGTCTGATATCACTGCTACTAACTTTGCTACCTAATAAATGTATCAAATCCACTACTTTAAGTTCAATTCCATTACCGCTCGCAAATTGTTCTAGATTAGGTATACCACCTTTCGCTTCTTTTCCAAATTTATAGTCAGTCCCACAAACTATTCCAACAATATTATTATTTACAATTAAGTCTTCAAGAAAATCTTGAGGCGAAGTATTGATGAATATATCATCAGGAAATATAGAAATGATTGTATCAATCCCTAAGCTATGAATGATTTGCTTCCTTTCTAAAAAAGTATATATCTGCGCTAAACTCATACCTAATGCAGAATATAAACTATTAGAAAACGTTAGAACGGCAGGTTTTGCATTAAGTTTCAATGCCATATCTTTCACATATTCTAGTAATTTTCTATGCCCAATATGTAGCGAATCAAAATACCCTAAAGCTATAACTATTGGCTTCCTATCATTATTAATCATAATCTCACATCCATAAATAGTATTTTGTCTTCAGAATGCCCAATCCCCAAAATTTCATTATCATTATAGACTACAAATTCATCTTCAGGTAATTCGACATCCTTAATTTTAACACCATTTATTACCTTAATTCTATCACATTCTCTAACATCATATCTACTGAAATCATGTAATACTTCAGCTAGAAGAATAATTGTCGGTTTCACTTCTAGTTCCTCAAGGGTAATACTATCATTAATATTCATATTCCCATTACTTAGCCTTATAAGTGATATCATATTAGCATTTCACTCTAGCTTCTTTGCTATATCATAGATTAAAGTTCTAATATAAGTTCCGCCCATACAATTTATATCTATTACAAAGGTTCTATCGTCAAGTTGTTCAATAATTTCCAGACTATTAATAGTTATAGTTCTAACAGGAATATCAAAATCAATATTCTCTCTAGCCATTGAATAAGCACGTTTTCCATTTATAGAAATCGCTGAATATTTAGGTGGTATTTGATTTATTTTACCTACAAAACTTGGGAGAATGCTAGCTAATTCAGAAATAGTTGGTATATGTTCACTCTTTTCAGTTACAATCCCATAAGAATCACAAGTATCCGTACTATAGCCAAAACGCATAATAGCCCTATAAATTTTAGTTTTATTCGCTAACAAGCCAAATAGCCTTGTTGCATTTCCTATTGCTACAGGTAGCACACCGCTAGCTCCAGGGTCTAATGTTCCCATATGCCCGACTTTGTATTTCTCTCCAGTATGTCTTCTTAATATTCCTCTCACCCGAACGACTACATCGCTTGAAGTTAGACCTACAGGCTTAAGCATATTAATCATTCCAATCATAGAACTTTCGCACATTCCTTTAATAAGCGGGTAAGTATTTGATTATACTCTCCATATAATTCGCAGCCTGATGCATTTATATGACCGCCGCCGCCAAATATTCTAGCTACCTTTGAAATATCGATTTTATCTTTAGAGCGTAGGCTTATTTTATATACATTGTTTGATTTTTCTGAGATTGCAATAGCAATCTTCATCTGGTCGATATTAAGTATATCATTAATCATACCACTAGTATCACCCATTTCCGTACGGGTACATTTGAAGTCAACAATATCAAATTTAATTATACCTATAGAATTCTTTTCATAGAATTGCATTGTTTGAAATGCCCTTAATTTAAGGTTAAAAACTCTTTTTTTAATCTTCTTAACTAAATTATAACAAATAGCTGATGAATCAAAATTAAATCTTAATAATTCGCCTGCAATTTGCATAGTTTCATTGGTAGTATTTGAGAAAGTGAAAGCTCCACTATCTGCAACAATGCCCATATACAATAATTCTGCAATATGGTCATTTAAGATAGTTGGGTCTAGCCTTAATATTACTTTGTATAGAAGTTGACAAGTGGCAGCAGCATAAGGCTCTATAAGATTAATATTAGCGAACTTAGTATTAGAAATGTGATGGTCTATATTGGCAGTCTTTTTTGCACTTACAAAAACGTCATAATCATCGCCAATTCTTGTAATTTCAGCACAATCAACACATATACATAGCTGATAATATGGGGAATAATCTTTATTAAAAAATTCAACACCTTGTATTTCAGAGGCTTTCCCTGTAATCTTTGATTCGCAATATAGATGGACTTTCTTATCCATTTTTATTAGCACTTCTTTTAGAGCAAGTGCTGAGCAAATCGTATCAGGGTCTGGGTTTATATGTGAAATTATAGCTATAGTTGTAGCATCTTTTATCGCATATACAAGATTGTCTATCTCACTCATAATTATTCCTTATTATTCTTTATCTCGTCTAATACTTTAGCAATTCTTAATGAATGCTCGTGTCCTATATCATTAGTAAATATTTTTTTTGGT
>CAZKXV010000062.1:0-6929 GCA_964556835.1 uncultured Clostridia bacterium | reverse complement strand
AAGAAGAGACTATATATGCTGAAGAAGTTGATATGCTATTTAAGGGCAAGAGCTTAGATGATATTAGTAAGCATATTGAAGAGAGATACAAAAAAGCGCAAGAGAGAGAGAAAGAGGCGTATAATGAATTAGTAGTCAAAGAGAAAGACTATGTCAATTCTAAGAATACAAAAGATGAAAAACCCGATAGAATGCAGAAATTACAAGAGGATTTGCATAATAAATTGCAAGATGGTGGAATTTCAGTTAAAGATGCGAATAAAAAGAAAAAACTAGAAAAAAAGGAAGAAGATAAACCTAGTGCTAAAGACAATGGTAATGATGATGAGCCGAAATCATAAAGATAGGAGGTAGAAAATGGGCAACGATAATAATAACATTTTTGATTTTCTCGATGATAGTATCAAACAAGATGCTAATAAAGGTAAAGAACCTAATGTGGCATCTATTACTAAAGGTAAGCTAGTGACCGATAAAGATAATATCGAGTCACATAGTTTCGCAAGTCCTATTGTAAAAAATGACGATAAGGAAGCAAAGGAGAAACAAGCTCAAGTTGAACAAGCTAGAGAGCAGGCAGCAGCTAAAGCTAAAGCTAAATTAGATGAAGTGAAAGCCAAGAAAGCGGCGGAAGAAGAGAAAGCGGCAATTGAGCTGAAGAAAGCGACAGCTGAAGCCGAGCTTAAGGCTAAAGCCCAAGAAATAGCTGAAGCGGAAAAGAAAGTTCAATCTGAAGCTGAGGCGAAAGCCTTAGAAAAGGCGGGAAAAGATATACAGTTGAAAGCTGAACTTAAGAAAATAGAGCAAGAAAAAGCAGCGTCAAAAGCAGCGTCAAAAGCAGAACAAGAAGCAAAAATTAAAGCAGATGCAGCGGCTAAGAAAGCTCAAGCAGAAGTAAATGCAAAAGCGAAAGTAGATGCTGATATGAAAGAGCTTAGAGATAAGGCTAAGGCTGAAGCTGAATCTGGTTTTATGAAAAACAAAATTAAAAATGATAATAATGCTAAATCTAAGAAAGAGGAAGATTTAGCAAAGTATAATTCGGCGGCTAAGGTAAGAGATGAGGAGAAATTGAATGCTTTCGAAGCTAAGAAACTACTAGATGAACAAGCAAAAGCTGATAAGGAAAAAGATGCGAAATCTCGTGAGGCAAAGCTTGATGCAGAGATGGTAGCAATACGAGAAAGAGCAAAGGCAGAAGCAAATCTCCATAAGAGCAAAGAGGTAAGCAAAATTGATATGAATATTGATGATAAATTTGTAATCCCAGTTGTCGCAAAACAGAGCTCCAATATATTAGAAAGTAATGATAGCCAAGCTAAAGCTAATATAGATGAATCTGTCTTAAATTCGAAAACACAAGCTGAGATTGAAGCAAAAGTTAGACAAGAATATGAGATGAAATCTAAGCTCGAAGCAGAAATACGTGCAACATTAGAGGCAGAAAGAAAAGCTAATGAGGAGTTGCAAAGAAGACTTTCAGAAGTTGATGGTTCTCTTTCGAAATATGATGTGGTGCCAGTTGAGAATATTGCTGGTGCTGACTATTCAGAAGAAGAATCTTCAAAGAAAGGAAAGCATAAAAATAATGAATCTAAGCATGATAGCAAAAGCAAGAAAGGAAAAAAGAAAGCAGATAAGCTTCAAGGTTTTGTACTTTCTAATAATGAGCATCTCATTAAGGAATATAAATGTCTAAAAGTATCTAATGAAAAGAAAATGGGATACGTAATAGTAACTAATAAGAGATTGCTTTGCAATGCCGGCAATATTACCGAAATAGATATTGATAATATTAATGGTTTTTCTTCACAGTATGCATTCAGTTTTATGTTTGGACAAATGTTGAAATTCTTAATTTTTGCTTTATTAGGTTTTATAGGTATAGCAATTGGTCTAAAACTAGATCCTGCTCTAGCGATTATTCCTTATAATTGGGTTAATTGGATTGTATTCGGTGTAGGTTGTGTTTTGGGTTTCGTTTCGCTATTCTTCTTAAAAGGCTGGTATGGTAAGGTATTTATGTTCTCAGTTTTTGCGAAAGCAACTTCAGTATTAGAAATATATTCTGCAAAAAGAGGTGCAAATTTTGCAAATACCGTAAAATTTAAGCCAACTTCAACTGCAAAGAAAATGGGATTAGAAATAGGAGCGGTTGTAGCTGAAGTGAAAGAGAATAATGCACAATTAAGAAAATCGATAAGAACACCTAGATAGTAACAAAAAGAGGTTAAAGTTGTTGATTAAGTCTCTTGCATATTTGCAAGGGACTTATTTGTTATAATGAGCTTTAATACAGCATATATAATTTCTGGTTTGATTTTATATAGCGTAATCAGCGGTAATTATTAAATAAAGGTATGCCCGCTAACTAACGGGCATACCAGAAGCAATAAGAATGAGTGGATTTTATTGCTTATATTATTCGATTAGTCTTGATCCAACAGTAAGTTCAACTAGTTTTCCATATTCTCTTGCCGTATCTACTGTTTTAGCAGAAATTTTAGAATTCTCAGTTATGATTAGTTCACCTTGTGTGCTATATAGGTCAGAAAGTACTCTTCTGCCTAGAAGAAAACTATAATCACTTATAATTCTTGCAGGAGTAGATTTTTGTTCTGTTTTTTTTATTATCTGTTTTGGAATTTTTACAGTTGGTTTGCGTGTTCTTGGAGCCTGAAGTTTAATAAAGTTTTCTGCCTTAAGTATGACTAAGTTATTGGACATACTAGCTACTTCGTCGCCCGATACAGTACCATCATCTAGGTATAATTCTTGCACTTCATATCTGTCATTGAAGGAAATATCTCGTACTAAGCCACGACTTTTACCTTCAGTGGTATAGACGGAAGCGCCTATTGGAAAAGCTATGAGTAAGCTATTATCTCTTTCGCTGAGAGCAGTCAAATTTTTTATAATTAAGGCTTCTTCAGAAGTAATTATTTTGTTAATTGGTATTCTTATTTCGCCTGTTAATGTATCAAGTGCAAGTGAATAGACTTTTTTCATTTTTCTATCGAAATAGGCAGTTTTCACTTTGCCAACTATTTTCGCTTCATATATACTGATTACTTTTTTATCTAAATAATTACTAATTAATTGCATATTACTCACCTATAACTAATGATATATTAATAGTTATTTATACTAAAGTGGAGGGCAGAATATGTATATTAATTGACTTCTTTGGTTAAATATAATATTATCATTACTATGGTTATATATTTTGATACTGAAACTACTGGTTTGAAAAATGCACAAGTATGTCAGTTAAGTTATATTATGCAAAGCCCCAACAGCCTAGTTGCAAAGAATTTCTTTATGAGTGTAGATGAAATGAATCCATATGCATATGAAAAGCATGGTTTTAGTGTGCGTGAGCTTGAGAAATTATCTCAAGGCAAGGTATTTGCAGATTACATATTAGAAATAAAAGAAGATTTTGAAAGAGCTGCTTTATTGGTAGCACATAATGCAAAATTCGATATTGGGATAATGAAATGTGAGTATCAGAGAGTAAATGATCACTTCCATTTTTGTGACAAAATGTGTACAATGGAGTTTATGAGAAGATATTTAAAAATTCCTGATAAATATGGTAGAGGATATAAGCCTCCACGTCTAAGTGAATTTGTAGATAGATATGTTACTAATGAAGAGATTGTGTCAAAGACCGCTGAGCTTTTCAAGACTACTGCTTGTTATCATGATGCAAGGTACGATACTACGGCTATGTTTCTTGCAGTAGAAAATGCCAGTATGGATATAAATGAGTTAAAGGAGAGGATATGGAATTCGGCACAACTATAATAAATGTGCTTGTGCTTATAGCGCTTGCTATACCGGGATATTTGCTTGTTCGCACAGGTAAATTGAAGTCTAGTACTATTTATGTGCTTACTACTATTTTGCTCTATGTCAATCAACCTGCTTTTACCCTTTCCTCTTTTCAAGCAGAAGTCTATTCGAAAACTGTTATGAATAATATGCTTATAGTTTTCGGAATAACCGCATTTATGCAAATATTTGCTATGGCTGTTGCTGGTTTTATCTTAAAGAAGATTTGTGCAGATAAGGCTAAGGCACAGGCCTATACCTTTGCTTCATCATTTGGCAATATCGGTTTTATGGGTTTGCCTGTTGTTAGGCTATTATTACCTAATAACCCCGAACTTGTAATATATCTTGCTATGATGTTTGTTGCCTTTAATCTTATGGCTTGGACTATAGGTATATATATTATGACTGGCGAGGAGAAATATATATCTTTCAAGAAAGCGATTATTAATCCGCCTACTATTGCATTCTGCATAGCTTTCCCACTATTTCTTTTTGGAGTGCAGATTCCAGCCAAGATTATGTATCCAATAGACAGTCTTGCAGCGATGATTATTCCTCTATCTATGCTTATAGTCGGTATGCGTTTTGGCGAGGTACGTCCCAAAGAACTTTTCGGGGATAAAGAGCTTTATGTATCTAGCCTTATTAAACTTATAATTACACCTATTGTGACTCTAATTCTTGCCTCATTTATCCCTATTGACGATACTTTGCGTGCATTTATAGTTATTCTTATGGCTATGCCTTCAGCAACTATGGGGCTAATAGTTGCCGAACAGTTTGGAGGCGATAAGGAAGCGAGCGTCAAAGCCGTATTAGGATCAACCCTTTTGTCAATAATAACTATACCTTTAGTATTACTATTGGTATAAAAATATAATTCATGCTCTATGGTGCTTGTAAAATAATAAAGAGAGTGCTATAATGGTCTTGAAATAAATAATACAAAAAAAGGAGAATATTTATGGGAAAAGTTACATCTGATATTATGATAGCTGATTTACTTACTTTGGGGAACCAAGAAGAAATAGCTAGCGTGCTTATGGGTCAAGGAATGCATTGTTTGGGTTGTTCTATCGCCAAGCACGAAACGATTGAACAGGCAGCCGCAGCTCACGGTATTGAGCTTGAAGTCTTGCTTAATGAACTTAATGCGGTAATAGACTAGTGGATAGCAGAAATATAGGGGTAATAATCAATATCGCATTAGTAGTAGGTATACTATTATTTATAGGTGCTCTTACAACTATTTCTGAAGTAGGTGCGGGCGTAAATATATTTGTTGCTGCAATTGGATTAGCCTTGACAGTAGGGGCTATTCTTATTAAGAAGAAGCAATACGCTGAGCATACTGAAGCTAGCAAAAACAATTCTACTAGACAAATGTTTGAAGATATTCTTGCAGATGGTAAGATTGATGAAGAGGAAATTGCGAAATTGAAAGGGGAAACTTGCGATATCAAAGTTGATGATAATAGCAATGGAGGAGATAATTAATAAGAATGGATAAACCCAAAAATATCTTTGAATTCGAAGATAGTGGACCTAAGGTAGTAGAGCCAAATCACTACTTGGATGATAATAGAGTGAATGTGGTACAGGTTAAGGAAATCGATGTAAGCGGAGATTTCAAGGAATTAGTAGTGAAGATGCCCAAAAAGGAAAAAACAAAAAAAATAGGTCAAGCTCAGAAAAAGAAAATTGCTAAAAGCATAAGTGCCGAGCCAATAACGAAATATAACCCCAAATATCTAAGAGAGGGTTTGAGAGAAAAAGATACAAAATAAATATAGAGATATTATAAACTAGTCCCGCCATATTGGCGGGACTACTTTTCTTATTAATGCACATGTTTAATATTCAATTATTAGATTAATATATCATTCACTCCTGATGTATTCACTAAAAGTATCATCAAGTTCTATTTGTTTGTTGCAAATTATTTAGTTTGCCATTTAATTAGTGCTATATATTACATTATCTTCCGATTCTATCCAATCTTCGCTATAACCATCAGGTTTTTCAGAATAAGCAGAATTAATTATAAGGTTATCTGTATCATAAAAAGACCCTTTGCCTATAACGATAGTATTAATAGAAATAGTGACACTACTTAATTCTTTACAATGTGCAAAAGCACTTTCTGCTATTTCTTCTACGCTATCGGGTACTAGGAAATCACCACTTAATTCAATAGGTGCAAATAAAAGCACTTTTTTATCTTCGCTATTGTATATAACTCTATCGTTATCTTCAAAGTAATAATTATCTTCTATGTCGGCAAATATTCTGTCGTTAAGAATTTTCCAATTTTCATCATTCTTATATGTATCAACTGCGTTCTCTGGAACAAGTATTCTTAAATTACTATTTAAATTAAGGAATGTGCCACTATGTTCGGTAGTATTTACAGTTGGAGGATCGTTAGTTGTTAGAACAATAAGAGTTAGCTTGTTAGTTGCTATTTCTTCTCCATTAAAGTCACTTATTTCTTCTATGCCTTGACCAAGGATAACTGTGTTAAGAAAATTAACGTTCATAAATGCTCCGTTTGAAATCTTTTTATAAGTATCTGGCACTGTTACTTCTTCAATATGAATTTGGTTGCTTAATGATCCCCCCCCACAATTGTTATTATTTTTTTATTTGAAGATTCTGTAGGTAATATAATCTTTCTATTGGAATATGGGAGTTCCCTCCATGGTTCACTAATATTACTAACTAAATTATATTTATATAAGTATACTTCACCTGGGAAAAGAGTATCATAAGTTTCTACGTCATAATACAATAATGTGAATTTTTTATCACAAGAGCATAGTGATTTACAAATTAAACATATAATTACTATAACCTTAACAGTTTTTTTCATTAAATTAGTATCCTCCAATTATCTTATCTGATATTATATAATATATAGGTTATTGTATAACAAATTTATTAAATATCATTAATTTCCCAAAGGAATTCGCTTAACCCATCATTAAATGATAATAATAACTCATCAAAATCTTTTTGTGTTATTTGTGTTCCATTATAAGAAAGAGCATTCAATTCATTTGATATAACTGTGAATATAATGTAAGTAT
>CAZKXV010000061.1:0-7039 GCA_964556835.1 uncultured Clostridia bacterium | reverse complement strand
TTGTATGCGATTATTAAGCATAATGATTTATATGGTGAAATATTATTTGAAGGATTAAAAAAAGGAAACTATGTTTGGAAATTTATTCTAAGTTATGAAGGGACAGAAGAAGAGACTAAGAAATTGTTGAGAATAATTGTCAATAAAGAAAAAATTGTTGATGAAAATAAAATCATAAATTATTTAGAAAGAATCATAGAAGATGGTTGCTATTTGAAAATTAGAACTAGCGAACAAAATTTATTAGCGGAGAAAATGAGAAGATATCGAGAATTACAAGATATACCTAAATTTAAAGATATGTTTAACAAATTAAAAGACCATGCTGATTATGAATATGTGCTTCCAAATCCAAATTCTGGAGTAGTATCTTCTTTTGTAACAGAAAAATTTCCGGAAAATGAGGTTCAAGGAAAAAACTTGTCTGAGATAATTAACTATATTAATAAGTACAACCCAAATAGTTATAACGACAAAGAAAATGAAGTCTTTCATGAGTATACGAAGAAAGGTGCTACAGATTATTTAGTAATACTAATTAAAAATAACATTAATATTGTATTAGATAATAGAATAAAATGGAAGAAATTATCACCTAATTATTCTCATGTTTTTGTGTGGTATGAGGTGATACAAGAAGTTGCAAAAAAAGATGTAAGGATTATATCAGAATACTTGGATTTCAATATAGAATATTATAATAAATGGAATGATAAAGCAGATGAAGAATGGAAGAAAAAGCAATTAAGAGGAATAGTTAGTTTTGCTAATGATTGTAGAACTATTAATATACAAACATTAGAATCCTTAACCGATCTTGTTAATGAAGCTATTAGAATAATTCCTTGCGATTGTAAAATTAGTTACGATAATGAAAATGTCATGAGCACTTATCTTCCTATTTTTAATTCCCTCTTTGGGGCTTTAGTGACATTTGCTTTTAGGTCATCATTATCTATTGATTTTTGGAATGGAGTTGAAAAAGACTTAAAAACCAGTTTTTTTGAAGATTATTGTATTAATATAATAGAGAAATTAGATAACAACTGTTGCAAAGAAACTGTAGATATAGTATTTGGAATGTATTATTATAATGTTTGTTATTTAAATAGCGAATGGACAAATAATCGTTTTCAAACAATTATGGGTACAGACCGTGAAAATGCTTTTTGGACTGGATATATATATAAGGGAGTAAACAAGACTTCTTATATTAAACTTAAAGACAAAATAGCGAGAGCATTAGTTGATAAAGATATATCTCTTGATGTTAGAAAGAAGCTTACAGAAAGAGCAACTTTAGCATATTTGAATGATGTAACAGAATTTTCTAATATCCTTGATATTCTTTATAGTGAAAAAGATTCTATTATGATAAACACCGTAGCTATGCAATCAGGAAGTTATAAAGATAATAATAATAAAGATTTAAAATCTAATATTATAAAATTATGGAAAAAAACAATTGATTATACTAAAAAACAAAAAGGAGAAACAGATATTGAGCTTGGTTTATTCTTAGAATCTTTTAGTAAAGATTTCCGCAGGGAGGTTCTAATCTGTGCCCTAGATTCTATAGATAATATTAGTACTGTCAATATTAGCGAATTTAATAGAGATGGTTATGTTTATAGTGAATATATAAATAGTATATTAGAAGAAGTAGAGGAAAATGAAATAAAAAAAGATGTTTATATATTGATAAAAAAATATATAGAAAAATTTTATCCCGAACTTTATAGTTTAAACAATATTCTTGAATACTTGGGGAGAAAAAAAGAAAAAGAATTTTTAAAAAAAATAGGTGAAATTTACAGGAAGAAAAATGCAGAATTATATAAACGTGTTATAGATTATATATACAAAATTATAACGGAGATAAACTAAAATCAATATCTACACCCACTTCACAAAAGCAGGAGACCATTAGGCATCAGATAGATTAGATAGCGTGTTCGCACAAATGGGGTAATACAATAAGACCGTATGAGGAAACTCATATGGTCTTTTTTTTGCGTAAAATAGAATAAACCCACATAAAAGTATACTTTTATGTGGGTTTATTGGTGTTCCTAACTGGATTTGAACCAGTGGCCTTTCGCTTAGGAGGCGAATGCTCTATCCAACTGAGCTATAGAAACTTATTAACTATGAGTGACCTCCGAGGAAGTTTTTTGTTACCAAGGTGGGTAACATGCTGGGTAACAATTTATTAGAATTACACTTGTTATTAGGTTGTATGCCCCAAGTTTAGCCGTTTGTAAGAGTTTTATCGCAACTATTTCCACTAGCATTGACTGCTTAGGAGGGGGACGCTCTATCCTACTGAGCTAATCGAACACGATGAAAGTTATGTTAGGTTTATTTGCTCCCTATGTTCTGCAAGTTGGGTGCAAAGTAGGGTGCAAAGTTTATTTTAGTTTTCTATTTTCGTCTAAAATAGGCTTAAAAGTGGCTATTTTAGGGGGTTTTAAGGCATATTTGACACTTATCTTTATACCCGCTCAAGGCTTAGGAGGGGGACACTCTATCCTGCTGAGCTAATCGAACACGGCTTATATTTATGCTCTTAATAGGAGCTTTTGTATTATTTGTTCTTCTAAATAAAGTATTTATACAAGCGTTATTATATAATATATTAGTCATTTTTGCAATGTTTTAGGCACTCTTTTTCATTAGTTTTGATTTGAATATCCATTCGTTTTACACATATAGGTAAAATGTTTTGATTTTTTTAGTAATTTATGGTATATTACGTTGTATGGTTACTGTGCCTAATGATAATAAACTAAATAAAACTAAGGCGAAAATTACTTCTACAAGGACTATCTTTCTAGGTTTTCTAGTGGTTATACTCTTAGGTTCTGTTATACTTTCTACTCCTATTGCTAATGCTGATGGGAAATGGTTGTTTTATGTAGATTCTTTCTTTACTGCGACTTCTGCGGTATGTGTAACTGGGCTTGTGGTGGTTGATACTGCTAATCAGTTCTCGCTATTTGGTGAGATTGTTATTCTTTTTCTTATACAAATCGGTGGTCTAGGATTTATGACTTTTGCTACTCTGATATTTATTATGGTAGGCAGAAAAATTGGTTTGACTGAGAGGCTTGCTATTAAAGAGTCTATGGCTTCTTTTAGCTTGCAAGGTATGGTTAAACTGATTAAGATTGTTGCCTTAATTACTATAGTTATAGAGGGGATAGGGGCTATATTATTATCTATTACATTTATTCCCGAATACGGGTTAGGGCATGGCATCTATATGTCAATATTCCATAGCATTTCTGCTTTTTGTAATGCGGGATTCGATATTTTAGGCACATCTGCTAATCCTTATCAGGGGTATTCTATATTTGCAACCAATGTAATGGCGTGCTTGCCGTTAATGATGCTTATTGTGATAGGTGGTTTAGGTTTTGCAGTTGTAGGCGATATTATTAGTAAGCATAAATGGGGCAAATTCGGTATTCATACTAGAGTTGTTCTTGTTGTTTCAGGTGTGTTGATAATGGTAGGTGCTACTTTCTATTTGATATCTGAATATAACAATCCTCTTACTATGGGTAATATGAATTTCGGACAGAAATTGCTTGCTTCGCTGTTCCAGTCAATAACCACTCGTACAGCGGGCTTTAGTACAATTTCACAAGTTGATATGAATGATTCTAGTAAGCTATTCACGCAAATTATGATGTTTATTGGTGCATCTCCTGGCTCAACTGGTGGTGGTGTTAAGACTACCGTATTCTTTGTGGTGCTTATGGCACTAGCTTCTAACTTGCAGGGTAAGGAAAATGTCGTTATCAGTAAAAGGCATATTCCACAAAAACGTATTCTTCGTGCTACTGCAATCCTTTTCTTTGGATTAATTGTAGTGCTATCTTCTTCCATACTTCTTATGATTGCAGAAACTGGCAAAGCGGGTATGGATTATTCGAGTATTCTATTCGAGGTTGGTAGTGCTTTCGGTACTGTGGGTTTGACTACTGGTATAACTTCTAATCTTTCTATATTTAGTAAGATTGTTCTATGTATAACAATGTTTTTAGGTAGGGTAGGACCGCTTACGGTTGGCTATGCTATTATTGAGAAAAATTTATCAACTGGTGTTCAGAATAATATTAAGTATCCTGAAGCTAAGATTTTGTTGGGTTAACGGAGGTATTTCTATGGCTAGGAAAAAAACGTTTGAGCAATTTGCTGTTATTGGACTGGGTAGGTTTGGTGCAGCTTTGACAAAAGAATTGTATAAGAATGGTAAGGAAGTTCTTGCTATTGATATTAGCGAGGATAAGGTCAATTCCATTTCAAATGACTGTACTCACGCTGTTGTAGCTGATGCGAGCGACCCGAATATCTTGAAAGAACTTGGTATTGCTAATTTCGATTCTATAATTGTTTCAATAGGTGATAATATGCAAGCAAGTGTTCTTGCTACCATGATATGTAAAGAGCTAGGCGCAAAAAATGTTATTGCAAAAGCACAAAATCATATTCACAAAATTGTACTAGAGAAAATCGGCGCAGATAATGTTTTTGTGCCTGAAGATGAGATGGCTATTAAGATAGCCTCCACTCTTATCACGCCAGGGCTAGATGATATTATGGAAATTACTAAAGAATATTCCATAGTAGAGATAGGAATTCCTATGGGTTGGGAAGGCAAGACTATTCTTGAGTTGGACATTAGAAGTATCTATAAGATCAATCTACTTGTTATTTCTCGTGAAGAGGGTGTAATTACACCTACTGCTAGTACTATCCTCAAAGAAAACGATAAATTGATTATTGGCGGTATGAATGCAGATATTCAGAAGTTTACTATTAATGTGTCTTCAAATAAGTGATTTTAAGACATTTCGACAGCTAATATGCTTTACAATACTCGCTAATTGGTGATATAATGCCATAGCATTAAAAAATTAATAAATTGTATTCCTTGTCTGTGGGGACACTCATAGACCGAAATAAATAGACCATAAGGAGGTAAAAGTATGAACAAATATGAGATTCTTTTTATACTAGAGAACGATCTAGCTGATGACAGCAAAATAGCTATTATTGACAAGTTAGTTGACATCGTGAATAACGCTGGCGGTGAGGTTGTATTGTTAGATAAGTGGGGTACTAAGAGATTTGCTTACGAGATAAATCATAAGAGAGATGGATATTATTTTCTTATGAATATTGAAAGCAATCCAGAAGTTCCATTAGAAATCAATAGACAAGTTAGTATTACTGAAGGTATTGTACGTTGTATGGTAGTAAAAAAAGACAAGTTCGCTGATCTTAAGATTAAGAAAGCAAAAGTTGCTTCAAAATCTGATGATGATGAGTCAGTTGCTGAACCAGTTGCTGAACCAGTTGCTGAAACTGTAGTAGAAACACCAGTTGCACCTATTCTTGAAGAGACTATTGTTGAAGCGCCTGCTACTGAAGAAGCTAAGCTTGAAACTATACAAACAGTTTCTGAATAACAAGTAAGAGGTAATTATTGAATGAATAAGGTTTTTTTGATTGGAAATTTAGTTAGAGACCCCGAGATTAGTACTACACAAAGTGGTATCAGCTTCTGCAAGTTCACTGTAGCTGTAAGTAGAAGAAGAGGCGAAGATAATGACGCTGATTTTATCGGCATCACTGCTTGGCGTGCGACTGCTGAAAACTGTGCTAAGTTCTTAAAGAAAGGTAGTAAAGTAGCTATTAGCGGTAATATTAAGACAGGTTCTTACGAAAAGGAAGGACAGAAAGTCTATACTACTGAAGTTGTTGCTCAAGAAGTTGAGTTCCTAAGTACTAGAAATAGTGGTGATCAATATAGTGGAGGGTCTTCGAAAGGTGAAAATTATAATTTCGATGAAGCATCTTCTAGAGAAAACAAAATATCTGAAATGGAACCAATAAATGAAGAGTTACCATTTTAATCGATAAGGAGATTATATAATTATGGCATATGAAAATAATAATAATACAAAACGTAACTACAAAAGAGCTCCTAGAAGAAAGGTTTGTCAGTTCTGCGTTGATAAAGCAACAGAAATAGATTATAAAGACATTCCAAAGATTAGGAAGTATGTTACAGAGAAAGGCAAAATCTTGCCTCGTCGTACTAGTGGCGTATGTGCAAAACATCAAAGATTACTTGCTACTGCAATCAAAAGAGCAAGAATAATGGCACTATTACAATTCAAGGGCGATTAAGTCCAACACAATCTAATGGATATAGCAACCTCTATTTAAGGGGTTGCTTTTTAATTATTAGGGCATTTCTGAGTTCTTTTTGAGGCTAGTTTTCCATATATTTATAACTGAGGTGTGTTTTATATGTTACTTGTGAATAAACTTGTTATATTGCATGGCGTAAATAATGATTTGGGCAACGGAGTTGTAAAGTTACAGGCTATAGACAATACCACTTATGGAAGTGTTAAGATATTTGAGCCTAATAATATTGATATGCGTTTGGCTATAAGAGTAAATTTCAGTAATATTGTAGAATATGAGATTGATTCACTTATTACAGAATTTGCAATTGAAGGAAATTTCAAGTTAGAAGATAGGGTGCAATGTGTGGTCGTTAATGCGGATACGCTTATGCCTGTGCTTGTTGGGTCATCTGATGGGTTAAGTGTTGATATTGATAAAATGTGTTCTAATTTATCGCCTTTGCCTAAAAACAGCATTGAAAGTGGGATTAGCAGTATTGTAGGCGACAAGGCAATTAATGAAAATATATATAAAGAAGACAATGCGGATACCTATATTTTCGATGAGAATTCTAAAGAGTTAAGAAAAGATAATAATCAAGCAATAACAAAAATGATTGACAATGCTGACGGTTCTGAAGACTATTTTGTAACTATAAAATCACAATTGGATAGATTGTTTGGTGATAATCCAGCAGATAAAGAATTAATGCTATCTGTTCCTAATTCAAAATGGGTTAGGGTATATTATAATAATGATGATGAATATTATGTTGTAGGAGTACTCTATAACGGTAAACGTGCTACACATATTTGCTATGGTGTTGCTG
>CAZKXV010000060.1:0-7151 GCA_964556835.1 uncultured Clostridia bacterium | reverse complement strand
AAAGTATTAATTACAATTCACGCAACTCCTGCCCGTAAGGAAAGTTAATAATATTTTCATAATCCGCTGTTTTATAGCAAATAAATATATACAATTGGTTATAGCATATAATGGAATTGTGTGCAAATTATAGTAAGAATAAGGAGTCTTCTTTGATAGTATTATTTATAATTTACACTTTACTTATAGATGTAGCTATGATATAATATTTATTAGTTATATCTTGTATGTGATATGATGTATGGAGTGTGTGCTTATGAGTAATATTTTAAGAGTTCTTATATGTTTTTTGTTAACAGCTACTTGTGCAGTTTCAATTTTTGCTTTGCCTACAACATGTGCTAACGCCGATACGGAGTTAACTGTTGAAATTACTGCTACTTATGAATATGGTCAGAATATCGAGAACCCTAATTCAACATCTATGGGCGAATGGGTTTTTTCTCCTGCAACTGTTGAGTTGTATATTTGCGGTGGTAATGAAACTATTAATTGGGCGGATTTAGTAAATATCACTCCTACGGGGTCAGATTTCCCTCTTGATGTAGGAACCTATGATATTGATGATGCTAGTCCAGCTTGGGAAGTTAAGCTTGTTGATGAAAATGGACTTTATGGCTTTACTGAATCTGATTATAATCCTAATAACTATATTTTGAATGTTTCAACTAGTTCATCATTAGAAATAGTACCAGAAGAATTGGAAGTTCTCATAGTTGGCGATTTTATATACGGTGAGACTATAGAATCTCCTACATATGCTGAACCTAGCGGTTGGCAGACTTATACAGACACTACTATTGATATGCATATAGATGGTGTTTTGGAACAAGGTATCAGATATTTAGATTTGATAGATATTACTCCTGTTGACGCTTCCTTCCCTACAGATGTTGGGACATATGATTATAATGATGCTTCGCCAGAATGGCAAATCTCTTTTGTCGATACTTTAACAGGATTTCCAACATATGATAGCGGGAATTATATTTTATCTGTAAGTACTCAATCGGAATTATCGATTCTACCTTTAGATATTAATGTTCATGTAA
This sequence comes from uncultured Clostridia bacterium, assembly GCA_964556835.1. Taxonomy (GTDB): domain Bacteria; phylum Bacillota; class Clostridia; order Christensenellales; family CAZKXV01; genus CAZKXV01. The sequence continues at coordinate 6,099 of CAZKXV010000060.1, read as the reverse complement.
ATAATAATGTCATCACTTATGGTGATCAAATTAATATGGTTATAGATACAGATGTAGACAATTTCCTAGTTTTAGGAGATACGATATCTATGATAGATGTAGAGTTTTATATAGATGTACCCGATGATACACCAGTAATCGAATATGGGGATTTTCTATTAGCTACTAATGATGATAGAGCGGCTTATCACGTTGGAACTCACACAATAAATGCTATATCAACTAATGATAATTATAATATTACAACTACAAGCGGAACTTTGACAATTTTGAGTTTAGAGGTCGTTTTCGAGGCACATGGGAATAATTATATTTATGGTGATGATGTGAATGATCAATCCAAATATACCATTACTACTGATATTCTTAGTATTCCTCTAGCTTTTGCTGACGTATTTTCTTGGAATGAAGAAGTACCTGTCCCTAATTCTGTTTGCGTATCTTTGTCTGTGTCTGAGGTTCGACCAATTTATAACTCTAATTTAGAAATTCTTGCCTCTTCGGATGATACTGATTATACATTTTTGGTACGAGATGGTTCTGAGGCAATATGTCCACTAGTTGTCGGCAAGTATGAAACACAGGTTGTAGTGCAAACTATCACAGGGATTGAATATGGTAATACGCCTTTATATTCCGTCTTGCCAGCAGAGGGTTATAGTTTCGTTGGAAGTGAAACTTCGCTTAATTTGGATTTGACTTACCCACCAATAGACTATAATGGTGAAGATATAGGTAATGGCTTACCTTGTGTTGGAACATTTGATATAACTGCTACCGATAGTACTACAAACTTTAATTATAATATTACCGCATTTACACCTGCTACTATTACGATAATACCTAGAAATATAACTATTAAGGCTACCACTCCTGCGAAATTCTATGGTGATGCTCCTGTATTTGCTTATAGTCTATTTGGAGATAGTAGTTTAAGCTATGGAAATAATATTGCTTCTTTGAATATTGACTTTGCAGAGGGCTTTGAGCTTGAAACAGATGTTAATATTAGTGCAGGAGTAGTTGTTCCGCATATAGCAGGGTTCACTTGGACTAATGGAAATTATAATATTAGTTGGGAAGACAGAGCTTATCTTATTAATAAGAAACATATTAATATGACTGTAGAGGATAAGGCTGTTGAATATGGTAATACTCCCTTATATAGTGCCTCTTTGAATACAGGAAATAACCTTGCATATTTAGAGACAATAGCTGATTTGGGGATTGATTATAATAGTGACCTTGATGTTGGTGTTAATATTATTTCAACTACTGTTTCTAATACTAACTATGACATTTCATTTACTACTGAAGCAACTTTGACAGTCTCTAAGCTACCAATTACTATAATAATAAACGATGCTTCAACCATTTATGGTGATGCACCTAATTATACTTTTTCTTTAGCTAGCGGTTCATCTTTAGCTTTCGGACAACAATCATCCGTCTTAAATTTGTCATTCTTCTGTAATGACATCAATTGTAATAACGCACCATATGATATAAATCACACTTATAATAACCCTAATTATCTTATTACTTTTGTGGGCGAGACTTCAGGAAATACAGGAAAACTACACGTAACACCTCGTTCTATAACTATTAAAGTTAAGGACACAGATATCGTTTTCGATTCTGATTATGTGCTGTCAGGACTTGATGTGGAAATAGTATCGGGTAGTATGGCATCTGGCGAAATGCTCAGTTCATTGAATTTGACTTTCGGTTCATATGGCTCTGTTGTTAATGATTATACCGTTGACGTTGTGGCTAATAATTCCAACTATGAAGTTACAACGCAAGAAGGTACTATAACAATAGTCAAGCGTGTAATTACAATTACTCCACATCGTTTACAAAAGAAAATATTAGATGCTGATCCAATTTTTTCTTATAGTGTAGATGAACAAGGAATTCCTTTGACAGGCGAATTATTCAGAGAAGAAGGTAATTTGGCTGGAGAATATATAATAACTATAGGTACACTTGATGCGGGTGTGAATTATGAACTAGTGCTTGAAGAGGAAGTATTTGTAATTAGTAATGAAATTCCTGCAGTGGGATATGTCGGTCTTGGAACTTTTGGTCTTTCAATAATTGGATTTATTATTGCAATGATTAGAAAATCTAAAGGCTTCAGAATAATGAGGTAGAGGTGTAATAAAATGGCTGATAAAATTAAAGAAAAGAATGAGAAATCAAAGATTAAATATGTTGTTATTCCTTCCATTGTAACAATTGCTGTAATACTTAGCTTAGTATTATACTCTATTAGTGTATCTCCATGGATAATAGTTATTGTGATAGCGATTACATTAATTGTAATAGAATGTGTATACTTTTTTACTAGTGATGTCGATTATAAAGCGATAAAGGCTAAGAAGAAAAAGAAGGCGAAGAAACTTGAAGCAAAGAATCTCAAGCGTGGAAAGAAAGAAAACAAAATGATACATAAGTATGGCTTGAAAGCTGAAGAAGAATTGCCTGATTATGAGGAGCAAGTTACTAAAGAAACTGCTAGAGATACTCACAAGAGTTTCAAGTTGACATCCAAAGAAAAATCAAAAGTGGATAACGAAGAATTTGCCGATAATAAGGAAGAAGTAGCAGAAACTGAAGAAAAGCACAAGAGTTTCAAGTTGACACTTAAGGGTAAACCTGTTAAAGAAAAGGAAGAGATTATTGAAGACAGCTAAGTAATCCCAGATTTTTCTAAAAAAGAGCGTAAAGTAGCTTTGAAAATAAAAGCTAAGGCAAAAATCGAAGAAGCCAAAAAGGAAGAAGCTGAAATCGAAGAAGCATTAAAGAATATACCTGATATGTTCTTAAATACTAATAAAGATAGCGATGATGATAATATAGAAGAAGAAAAGATAATAGTTGTTGAAGAACCTGCTAAGATAGAAACTATCATAGAAAAAAAGCCAGTTGAGAAAGAAGTTGTAGCAGAAAAAGTAACTGTAAAGAAAGCACCAGCTAAGAAAGAAGTTGTAGTAGAAAAAGTAACTGTAAAGAAAGCACCGGCTAAGAAAGAAGTTGTAGCAGAAAAAGCAACTGCAAAAAAAGCACCAGCTAAGAAAGAAGTAGTAGCAGAAAAAGCAACTGTAAAGAAAGCACCAGCTAAAAAAGAAGTTGTAGCAGAAAAAACAACTGCAAAAAAAGCACCGGCTAAGAAAGAAGTTGTAGCAGAAAAAACAACTGCGAAGAAAGCACCAGTTAAGAAACAAGTTGCTACTAAAACAACGGCTAAGAAAGTATCTTCACCAAAGGAAGAGAAGTCTCCAAAGGCAACTGAATAAATATAAAACAATAAATTATTATTAAGACACCAGTTAAAGGTGTCTTATATAGTTTAAGAAGAGTGGTGATAGGATTATGAAAATTGCGAAAGTCATATCAAATGGGAAAGAAATATATGCAGAATTGAAAGAGGGTAATTACTATCCTTTGAAAGGCGATTTGTATAATTATAAAGGAATAGAAAATTCCCCAATTAAGCATGTTGACAAGGTGCTACCCCCTGTTATGCCTACAAAGATTATTGCAGTAGGTCTTAATTATAATCTTCATATTGTAGAATTTGAGGCAGATATACCTAAATACCCTATAATTTTTCTCAAGCCAACAAGTTCTATTATAGGTGAGGGAGATACAATTATATTGCCCAAAGCATCAAATAGAGTTGATTATGAAGCAGAAATCGCTGTTGTTATTTCTAAAGACTGCAAAAATATAAAGGCTGGGGATGCAAAAGACTATATATTGGGCTATACATGTTTAAATGATGTTACTGCTCGTGATTTGCAGAAAATTGATGGGCAATGGACTAGAAGTAAAGGATTTGATACATTTTGTCCTATAGGACCTTGTATTGAGACTGATTTAGATTGTAGTGATTTGCGTATTAGTGCAACATTAAATGGAAAAATTGTTCAAGATTCAAGTACAAAACATATGCTTACTAATATTCCTGATTTGATTGAATATATTAGTAGTATTATGACTCTATACAAAGGCGATATCATTTCAACAGGCACGCCAAGCGGTATAGGCGGTATGAAAGATGGGGATGTAATAGAAATTTTTGTGGAGGGTATAGGCACTCTTACTAATAAAGTATCTAATTAATACTTACATTTTGTTTATTTGCTGAGAGTATTTTCTATGCTCTCAGCATTTTCATTTCAATAGTTTACCCATAATATGATTTCTATAATGTACTAATTAGAAAGTTTATTTTAACTATAAAAATAAAACATAATCCAAGAATATATTAAATTCTTACTTATTTATCATTTTATTCTTTATTTCATTTCTTTTCGCATTGATGACTTATTTAATAGATGTTTACATAACTGTATTGTAATTGACTGACTTTTGTTAATATGATATAATATTTTTATATTTATAAAATATTAAATTTGAAAGATAAGAAGGATAGATATGAAAGGATTTGCAAGATTTGTAGTTAAACATAGAACCATTATTTTAATGGTCTTTATATTATTGTCTGTTTTATCGATAATTGCAACAAGTTACGTGAAAATTAATTCTGATATTATTGCTTATATACCTGAGGGTACTCCTACATATGATGGTTATGCAATATTAAAAGAAGATTTTGGTATGGTTGGGGATGCTGAGATTGCTATACAAGGTATTTCAGAGGAGCAGGCTGCAAGCTATGCCGAATATTTCGGTGGTCTAGAGGGCATCACTACAGTTATTTGGTCAGGGTCTATGGATGAAATGGGAGGAGATTCTTTAGCTCTTATTATGACCGAAGATGAACTACAAGTAATGCAAGATAAGATGGATATTCTCTTCAATCCTACAGATGATGAAGGTAAAGAATATTACGTATTTATGTTGCAACTTGACGTTGTCTCCGCTTCAGCTGAAGCGGATGCATTACTTGAGACTATTGATGCAAGATTAGATGCTGATAATTTAGATTATGCTTTTGGTGGTAGTAGTGCTGTTACAAAAAATATTTTAGATGCTACAATGGGTGATATTGGAAAATATACTCTTATCGCTGTATTGGTAATTATTATTATACTTATTATCGCTACTTCCTCTTATTATGAACCGGTTATATTGCTTATTACTCTAGGTATCTCAGTGCTTCTAAATTTAGGTTCAAACATTTTCTTAAACAATCTTGGTGGACTAGGAGTCTCACTTATTACTTTCTCCGCTTCCTCTATACTGCAACTGGGGCTATCTATGGATTATGCCATTTTCTTAATGCATGCTTTCAAGGAGGAGCGAGAGCGAACCCCTGATATAAATCTTGCTATGCGACGTGCTATACCTAAGACTTTCGCCACTGTTTCAGCAAGTGCATTAACTACTGTAGGCGGTTTTGTAGCTTTATTTGCTATGCAGTTCGGTATAGGGCTTGACCTTGGTGCTGTTCTTGCGAAAGGCGTTATATTATCTCTAATTAGTGTACTGATGTTGCAACCTTGTATAATAATTGCTACTAATAAGATGTTTGTAAGATTCGAGCATAAACCTTTTGCCCCCACTTTCCCGGGCATTGCTAAATTCAGTATAAGAAATAGATGGGTAATTGCTTTTATTGCGTTAGTATTACTTGTCCCTGCATTTCTAGGTCAGTATAAAGTGGATTTTTCATATATGAAAATTGAAAAAGATGCTCCCGAAGTGGTTGGTGTAGATAAAATAGCCCAAGCTATGGGTAATTCATTTGTTGTTATTGTACCAGTAGGAGATAGTGAAACTGGCAATATTCCTGACCATTTAGGTTTTATAGAAGAACTAAACGAAATAAATAATGACGGCAAAACTGGCGATGTTCAGATTTTCAGTATTTATACTGTTCTGCCTGAGAGAATGGCAGAAAGTATACCTTCTCTTATTAGTATTTCGAATATAAGAAAACAACTTTCCACTTTCGTTACAAAAGATGGTTATACAATGTATTCCATTATGGTTGATGCACAAAGTGAGAGCGATGAAGCTTTCCTTGCAAGAGAGAGAATTACTGGGCTACTTGAAGAGTATTTTCCAGATCAGTATATACCAGCGGATACTGGACAACAGAATTATTATATAACGGGTATGACT
>CAZKXV010000059.1:0-7287 GCA_964556835.1 uncultured Clostridia bacterium | reverse complement strand
GGTATTGATGAAGAAATAACTAGATTACGTGTGCATATAAATAGTTTCGAAAATATGCTCAAACTTGATGAAGCTTGTGGCAGAAAACTTGATTTTGTGGTACAAGAAATGAATCGTGAAGCTAACACAATTGCTTCGAAAGCTAATGATATTTCTCTTTCAGCATCAGCGATTGAGATTAAGTCTACCTTGGAAAAGGTCAGAGAACAGATACAGAATATCGAATAGATATGAATAGATTTGTAAGCATAGGTTTCAATAATGTAGTAAACTCTGATAAAGTAATTGCGGTTATTTCTATTGATAATAAGGCATGTAGAACCCTTATTAATACAGCTAAAGAGAGCAACAAAATAATTGATGCTACAAGTGGAAGAAACCTTAAATCTATAATATTGACTGAGAGCGAGAGAATAATACTTTGTGGACTGCATGTCGATACAATTGCATTAAGGCTAAACAACATTAACAACGAAGAAGATAAAGGTAATTTGCTATGAAGAAAGGAATATTAATTGTACTATCAGGTCCATCAGGTGTAGGCAAGGGGACAATAATAAGAGAAGTACTTAATTCCGATAGTAATTGCATTTTTTCTATTTCAGCTACTACTAGAAAGGCTCGAAAAGGCGAAGTTGATGGTGTAAATTATCATTTTTTTTCAACTTGTGAGTTCCATAAGCTTATTCCTAATAAGCAATTATTAGAACATGCTGTGGTATATGGCAATTATTATGGTACTATGAAAGAAAAGACATTAGAAATGATTAATAAAGGATTCGATGTAATACTTGAGATTGATACTGTTGGCGGAATGAACATAAAAAAATCATTTAATGACGCATTGACAATTTTTCTACTCCCTCCCGATATAGAAGCATTATACCAACGACTCAAAGGTAGAGGAACAGAAACTCAAGAGATTATTGATAGACGTCACGCTTGTGTAGAATCAGAACTTGCTGCTGCTGAGAGTTATGACTACCAGATAATTAATAATAACGTTAGCCAATGTGCTAATGAAGTAATAAATATTATAAAGAAAGTAAAGGAGAACAGAATATGTTAATATATCCACCAGTAGATAAGATTATCAAGAAAGCATCTTGTAGGTATGAGCTAGTATGCGCAGTATCTAAGAGAGCAAGGGAAATAATCAGTCGTGAGCAAGAAGGTGTAGAGGCTAAAGAAAAGCCAATTACTCAAGCTGCTATTGAAATATATGAGGGCAAGGTTGAGATAATCAGCGAATAATTATGTTGCAAGGCAAGAGCGTATTATTAGGTATAACGGGCGGTATAGCCGTATATAAAGCGTGTGAGATAGCAAGTTCACTTGTTAAATTAGGCGCTACTGTAGATGTTATAATGACCGAAAATGCAACTCAATTTGTCACACCGCTAACTTTTGAAAGTATAATTTCTCGACCAGTTGTTGTAGGAATGTTTGAAAGAGATTGTGAATGGGAGATTGAGCATATTTCTCTTGCAAAGAAAGCTGATGTTTTTGTTATAGTGCCAGCTACCGCTAATATTATTGCAAAACTTGCTTGCGGTATAGCTGATGATATGCTAACTACTACTTACCTAGCATCTAAAGCAAAGAAGATTATTTGTCCTGCAATGAATACCAGTATGTATGAAAATGCGGAAACTTCTGCGAATCTTAAGCATTTGTCAGAAAGTGGCGTTATTATTGTAGATAGCGAAAGCGGGCGATTGGCTTGTGGTGATATTGGTATAGGCAAATTAGCTAAACCGATAGCAATCGTTAATATGATAATCAAGCAACTTATCCCGAAACAAGACTTTGCCGGCAAGACTGTACTTGTTACAGCGGGTGCAACTAGGGAAGATATAGACGGTGTGCGATATATAACAAATTATAGCAGTGGCAAGATGGGCATAGAAATTGCGAAGAATGCCAAGTTTAGAGGTGCAAAAGTTATTCTTGTAATAGGTAATATAAGTGTGCCTGTGCCATTATATATAGACGAAGTTATAAGCGTTAAGAGTACTTATGATATGTATGAGAAAGTATTAGAAAACCTTGATTCATCTGATTATGTTATAAAAGCTGCTGCACCAGCAGATTACACTATTAAGCCTGTAGCTAATAAAATCAAGTCTAAATCTCTTACCTTAGAGCTTACGAAAACTGTAGATATTGCAAAAGAAGTAGGTTTAAAGAAAAAAGATACAAAACTAATAATTTTTTCTGCTGAGACTGAGAATTTAATAAAAAATGCGAAAGAGAAGCTTATTAGCAAGAATGCTGATATGGTTGTTGCCAATGATGTTACTCTTGTGGGAGCGGGATTCAATTCCGATACGAATATTGTAACTCTTATTACTAGAAGCGAGACAGTTGTATACGATATTCTACCTAAGTCTAAGGTAGCAGAAAATATTCTTGATCATTCATTAAAATTATGATTGCGGAAGTTATTATTGATATAAGTAATTCCAATGTTGACAGGGTTTATGATTATTATGCAGAGGAATGGGTAACAGTAGGCTCGAGAGTCTTTGTGCCATTTGGAAGAAGAAAAATAGAAGGGATTGTCATTGCCCTTAAGAATACAACTAACCATAAAGGTGAGTTAAAGTCTATTATTAGACCACTTGATAGTTATGAAGCAGTTGTCCCAGAATTAATTGATTTGATGTGGTATATGAAATCGAAGTACAATCTTCGTTTAGCTGATATACTGCATCTTTTTATACCTAGCGTTATGAGAAATGGTGGAGGTAATGAATTAAAAAGGATTTACGCTTCTCTCAATCTTGAAATTGATATTGAAGAGATGAAACAGAGCATTCGTGCTAATTCAGTTAAACAACTTGATTTAATTGCTCATCTAACAAGTGGCGGTGAATTTCTAAATATTCTTAACAAAAAATTTGGAGAATATTCAGTCAACGCCCTCAGAAAAAAAGGCTATATCAATACAATTGAGAACAGAATTCAAAGGATACCATATAAAAATATAGAACCTAATGTCAAAGAGGTGACACTAACTTTAGAACAACAAAAGTCCGAACAAGATATTATGAAAGGTATGCATACAGAATATCTATTACACGGTGTAACGGGTAGTGGCAAGACAGAAATTTATCTTAATATTATTAAGCAATATCTTGACTTAGGTAAGACTGCAATATTTCTTGTTCCAGAAATATCTCTAACCCCACAGATGCTTGCTTATCTAAGAGGTAGATTTGGTGAAGCTGTAGCTATATTGCATAGCGGACTCAGTATTGGGGAAAAATATGACGAATGGTGCAGAATACGCACAGGCGTAGCAAGAGTAATAGTTGGTGCTAGATCAGCAATATATGCACCCATAGAAGATATAGGGGTAATAATACTTGATGAAGAACACGAACAATCTTATATTAGTGACAATAATCCGAGATATAATACCCACGAAATAGCGAAATTCAGAGCTGATTATAATAATGCGAAAGTAATACTAGGTAGTGCAACTCCATCAATAGATAGCTATACAAGAGCCTTAAATAACGAAATTCAGTTAGTGAATTTGTCTACTAGATATAAGGCTGGTATGCCTAAAATAAATATCATTAATATGAGTAATGAGATAAAACTAGGGAATAAAGATATTTTCAGCTTAGTATTCAAAGAAAATCTTGCAAATACTATAGAAAATGGCAAACAAGTTATGATATTTATAAACCGTAGAGGTTATGCTTCTTTTGTAATGTGTAAAGAATGTGGTCACGTTCTCAAATGTGAGGATTGTGATGTAAGCTTGACTTATCATAGAGAGGATAATTCTCTTAAATGTCATTATTGTAACAATAGATATAGAATGATTACTAATTGCCCTGAATGTGGTAGTGATAAGTTAAGAAATGGCAGAGTAGGAACAGAGCAAGTTGTTAATGAATTACATAAATTGTTTCCCAATGTAGAAGTTCTGAGAATGGATAACGACACTACAAGGACTAAGACAGCGTATGTGGATATTTTGACTGCATTTAGAGATAGAAAAGCTCAAATATTAGTTGGAACTCAAATGATTGCCAAAGGACATGATTTCCCTAATGTAACATTAGTAGGCATTCTTGATGCGGATTTGAGCTTGCATTTTAGTGACTACTTAAGTTCGGAGCGTACTTTTCAGCTGATTACACAGGTAGCAGGGCGAGCAGGCAGGGGCAAGAGTGCAGGGCAAGTATTCTTGCAGACATATTGCCCTAATCATTATGTATTCAAGTATGCAGTAGATTATAATTACAAAGGTTTCTATGACAAAGAAGCAAATACAAGAAAGGTAACTAGCTTCCCCCCATTCACGAAAATAATTAGAATAATGGTGTCGGGCGAGTTAGAAGAAGAAGTCACTTCTGTAATTAAGTCATATCTTCCACCACTCAACACACTCAAAAGTGAAAATGAAAAAGACTTTGTATATATGCAAGCAATGCACTCTCCGATTAAACGATTAGAGAATAAATATAGATATCAGATTATAATTAGAATAAAAAGAGAGCATGAAGATGAGATAATTAGCAAAATATATGCTATTATAAATGCAAATAGTTCAAAAAGAGTTAATATCTTCTGTGATATTAATCCAAGAAATTAGACAAAAGAAAAGAGGTGCTTATGGCAATAAGAGATATTATTAAAGAAGGAAATGTTATCCTAAGAAAACAATGCAGAGATGTAGAGAAGATTAATAGAAAGATTACGAAATTAATCGATGATATGATTCAAACTATGTTTGAATCTGATGGCGTTGGGCTTGCTGCTCCGCAAGTTGGTATTTTGCGTAAGGTCGCCGTAATAATCAATTCGAAAGAAGAAGTTGAAGAATTCATAAACCCTGAGATTATTGCTTCTGAAGGTGAGCAAATAGGCGAAGAAGGTTGTCTAAGTGTAGATAGAAAGTATTGCAAAGTTAGTAGACCAATGAAAATTACAATAAAGGCATTAGATAAACAGGGCAAAGAATTTATTAAGACTTATGAAGGTAGTGATGCTGTTGTATGTTGCCATGAATTTGACCACCTTAGAGGTGTCTTGTACTATGACAATGAGTATAAGGAGTCGGAATGCGAGTAGTTTTTATGGGTACACCTGATTTCGGTGTGCCAATCATAAATAGAATTATTGAAAGCAGGCATACCCTTATTGCTGTTGTATGCCAGCCTGATAAACTCGGAAATAGAAGAAAACTATGCCCTCCACCTTGCAAAGTTGAAGCACAAAGACTAGGTATAGATGTGTATCAATACAATAGTGTTAGTAAGGAAGGCGTCAAAGAACTAAAAGCACTAGATGCGGACATATTTATTACAGCAGCTTATGGGCAAATACTATCTGATGAAATATTAAGCCTACCTAAATACGGTATTATTAATGTTCACGCTTCACTTTTACCTAAGTATAGAGGCTCTTCTCCCATTCATCATGCAATTATTAATGGCGAGACAAAGACTGGGATTACAATAATGCAGACTGCTAAAAGTGTGGATAGTGGAGATATCATTTATCAGAAAGAATTAGATATTAACCCCGATGATACTACTAGTACCTTATTTGATAAATTATCCAAGCTAGGTGCAAGTGTTATTGTTGATGTGCTTAATAGTATCGAAGATTGTACTGCTGTATACACGCCTCAAGACCATAATCAAGCTACTCATTATCCAATGCTATCCAAAAAAGATGGAGAAATGGATTTTCATAAGACTGCAAAGCAATTAGTAGACTTTGTAAGAGGAATGAATCCTTGGCCATGCGCTACTATGAATATAGATGCAATTACCTATAAAGTTCACAAAATATCTGTTTATAATACAAGTTGCAAGAGTCAGGTAGGTATGATAATACAAGCTGATTGCAAGAATGGACTAGTAATTTCTACAGAGGACGGGGCTATAAGTATAGATGAGATTCAACCACAAGGTAAGCGAATAATGTCCGCAAAAGATTTTTTGCTTGGTGCTAATATAGATGTTAGTTCTAAGCTATGTTAAATACTTTTCATATATCGTACAAGATACTAGCAGAAGTATATTCAAATGGTTCATATGCTTCAATTGAGCTTAATAAGTATTCAGATGAAGAAAAGTACAAAACTATAACTAAGATTGTATACGGTGTATTAGATAATAGTATTAGATATGATTTCTATATAAGCCAGTTGGCTAATAATAAACCTAAGCCTAGAATTATAATTATAATCAAGATAGCACTATACTGCATAGAAAATATGGATAGTATGCCGAAGTATGCTGTAGTTGATAATGCAGTTAAACTAACAAAGAAAATTGGCAAAGTAGGTGTTAGCGGTTTTGTTAATGCATTAATAAAGAATTCTATTGATTATGAATATATTCTGCCTACTGAATTTATAGCGAAGCTTTCAGTAATATATAGCAAACCTGAATTTCTAGTTAAGTACTATTGTGATAGGTATGGAACAGAAAGAGCTGAAGAAATATTAGCTATTAAGCCATATGAGTTAGAGCATATTCGCTACAATTCCAGAAGATATAGTATGTATGAATTTGAGGAAAAGCTTAAAAATAAAGAGATTAGTTTTATAAAAAGTAAGGCGGGCGGTTATTTCGTTAAAAATAATTCAGAGATATATGATATGTATAAAATAGGAGATATTACATATCAATCATTGACTTCTATGTATGCAGTACAAGCACTTAAGGTTAATAGAGGGGAAGTTCTTGATATGTGTTCTGCTCCAGGTGGTAAAGCCGTAATGATAGCTGAAAATGCTCCAACTGCGAGAGTTATTGCTTGTGATATACACACTCATAGGGTGGAGTTTATAGAGAACTATGCAACAAGAATGCAGATAGATAATATTATAACTAAAGTAGCTGATATGACTGAATATAATAGCGAATTTAGTAATAGATTTGATTATGTTCTATGTGATGTGCCATGTAGTGGTTTTGGGCTTGTAAACAAGAAACCTGATATATTAATTAATAAATCGCAATTAGATATTGAAAAATTATCTAAAATACAGTATAATATAATTAAGCAAGCAATAAAATATCTCAAAGTAGGTGGAGTTGTCTTATATTCTACTTGTACTACTATCAAAGCTGAGAACGAAGATGTGATTGATAAAATTATTAGTGAGAATAGTGATATGGAGCTTTGTGAGATAGAGATGTTTGAAGGACAGAAAACAATTAATTTTCTACCAGATGGTAGTGGACAAGATGGTTTCTTCATAGCCAAGTTAATAAGAGTAAGGAGTAGTATTGATTAAAGAATATAGCG
>CAZKXV010000058.1:0-7310 GCA_964556835.1 uncultured Clostridia bacterium | reverse complement strand
TAACTTAATCAATAAGAAGTATATTTATGAAAAATTATTTAGTTTGTAAGGACAGAATTAATATTTATTATTAAAAAGCTTGTCTTTAATGTAATATGTCAAAAAGTTAATCTTTGATGCTAAATAATTATAAAAACAACTGAATTAATAAATCATATACTTGGGGAAAGCTGGAGAACTATCTTTAGATAAAATGACTAGTAAATAATTAATATTGTTATTGCATTTTATGATATATAATGTTATAATTTATGAAAATAGGTAGCAAATGCTAAAGTGCTATATATTCTATATAACACAAGGAGGCAAGTATGGGATTGCTTGATAAACTAACGGAAAAAGTTGGCAAAGTCGTGGAAAATGTAACTACCAAAAGCTTAAGCGGGGAATCAAAAGAGCTATATGAAAAGGATAAAGCGTCTGGAATTGAATCTCGGCGTGAGCGAGAAAGTCAATTGCAAGAAAAACAAGTAGAAGTTGAAAAGCATAAAGTTAAGACAGATAAATCCAGTTTAAAAGAGCTTGAGCCATTGTTATTAAAGATTGAAGCTTTGGATGATAATAAAATTTGGATAGGTGGTCTTGATAATTTCAGAACAAACCAAAATGCTAAATTTGCTAATATACTGTCTGGCAATAAGAATGTGAAAACGATTTCTATATGCGAAGAACAGTGTTATATTTGTAAATTTGACGGAGAAAGTTTTGGTGCTTTCAAAGGATTTGGGAAAGCTGATGTAGTTTTATTCGAAGCAGAGGGGCTAGTTAGCAAAAAAATTAAATTAAAATTGATTGACGGATATTCGGTCTCCCTTGATATAACAGAAAATAAAGAAAAAGTTAACTCATTAAAAGAATTCCTTAAATAGTATTAAGCTCGCAATCGACAATCTAGTAAATCTCTAGTTAATATAATATCTAGACGTTGGCTGACTTGTCGTAAATCTGTTTTTATTGAATTTTGCAATAAATAGTGTTATAATTTATGAAAGTAGATAGGAGAAACAACTTAATCATAAGATTAAATTTATTATAGAGGAGTATATTATGAATATTATTTTATGCCCAAAAAAAAATGGAAATACAAGAAAAATATGTGATGCATTAGCTTTAGAAGATGATTGGGAATTAGTAATTATAACCGGAAATGAACTGACAGATCTTTCAGGATATAACAAAGTGATATTCGGAAGTGGTGTTTATGCAGGAGCGCCTCATAAAAATTTGTTATCTTTTATACGCAATTTGAAAGAGGAATATTCACCCAAAAAAGTTAATGTATTGTTAACTTGGCTTGGAAGGGGCAAATCTGATAAAACTGCTTTTAAACATATAGAAAAAGAATGCACTCTTAAAGAAATACCAATTTCATCTAATTACATAAAAAGCTTAGGTCATTCATTAGGCTTATTTCATGTTGGAAGACCCAATAAAGATGATATAAAAGCTTGTATTGAATGGGCAAAGCAACAATCTAGCTTCTGAATCTCAAGTATTCCATTAATCTAAGAAATAAGTACTTTTCGAAGTGTATCAAATTCGCAATAAATATAGGACAAAAAGACCTCGTTATTTTGTTATAATATTGACAAGAAGGTGAGGTTTTCTTAATTGAGAAAATAATTTCAATTTTTTTAGTTTAGTATTTAAGGACAGTATTATTACTTATTGATTAAAAGTTTTTCTCTACTGTAATATGTTAAAGAATTAATCTTTGATGCTGAATAATTATAAAACAACTGAACAAATATATTATAGATTGAGGGAAAGGGGGAGAACTATCTTTAAGATATAAGAAATAGTAAGATTAAGAGCGTTTTTATTGAATTTTATTGTACATAGTGTTATAATTAATGAAAGTAGATGGTTAGAGCTAAAGTGTTGTATGTGAGAATTTCTAAGATCATTTAAACACTTAAAAGTATATTATTAATAAAAATAGTTTTATTTGGGTTGATAATTCAATAATTGAAAAGATTATTATTTTATATATAATTTAAAAAATATAAGGAAATAAAGTTGATGAAAAAAATTATAGTAGCAATTATAATAATAGTCATTTTAGCAGGATTAGGAATTGGAGGGTATTATTTTGTTACAAATTTTTTAAATAATGATAATAATAGTAGCAATATAGATGAGAACACTTTAATTGTTAGCTTTGATACAGATGGAGCAGAAGAATTAGATCAAATGACTTTAATAAAAGGCTCCGATGACTATAACTTACCCACACCTTCAAAAACTGGTTATATTTTTAATGGATGGTTTATTCCTACTAGAGATCATAGTTGGGTAATATTTGATGAGAATTACCAAGTAATAGGAAGATCTATTGAAGTTACAGCTAAGTGGAATAATGATACTCAAAATTATAATTTTTTTAATATTTCATTTAATACATTAAATTTAACAAGTAATCCAGATAACAAAGAAATTGTGGAAGATATAGCAATAGGAGAGTTGCCTGAGCCAGCATCATCTGGAGTAAAATTTAGTGGTTGGTTTGTTAATGATGGAAGGCAAAACGGAGAATGGGGCAGTGAAATAACATCAACTTGTAAATATGTTTCCGATGTAACTTTATACGCCAAATGGGTTGTTATTGTTTCATTTAACACAATGGGTGGTACTGTTGTATCGGATGAAGAGATAGGTTATAGCAAAGTTATTACTTTACCTAATCAAGATAATTTTTCTAAAGTTGGCTTTGATTTTGTAGATTGGTATACAGACAGTGAATATGAATCTATCTATGATAATAGCATATTTCTTGTGCATAAAACATTGTATGCACAATGGGAGGCACAACCGGGTGCAACTATTTATACTGTCAATTTTGTAACAAATGGAGCAAGAGAAAATCTGCCTGATTTTGAAGTAGGGGAAGGTGCAACTATCCCCAATTTACCAACGGCTGATGATGTACAGCGTGAGATGTATGTTTTTGAAGGTTGGTTTGTGAGTAACAATGAAGGAGAAACTCTTGGTGCTGAATTTACTACATCTTCTCTAGTAAATAGAGATATGATATTATATGCAAAATGGGAGAGAGTGGATACTCAATATGAGTTTTTTACAGTTAGTTTCAATACGCAAAATGGAAATTCAATTCCAAGTATAGATGTTGTAGAAAACTCATATGTAGGTTTACCAAATGATCCAATACGAGAGGGTTATGTGTTTGATGGATGGTATCTTGAAAGTGATTGTAACAATTTGTATGGAGAGTATTCAAATAGCAATTTGAGCCTTCCAAGAGTTACAGCAAGTTTAACATTATATGCCAAGTGGTTTATAATATATACGATAGCTTATAACCTTGATGGTGGAACAAATAACATAAATAATATAACAAAATACTCTGAATTGGATTTACCAATATCTTTACAACCCCCAACTAAAATAGGGCAATTTGTATTTGATGGTTGGTTCGATAATTCTGAATTAACAGGTCAAGCTATAACAGAGATTACATTATTTAATATAAGTGATTTAGAATTAAATGCAAATTGGAGCGATCCTTTAATTTATGAATATAATACTGTAGATAGTGCTTATTATGTAACAGATTGTAATGAAAACTATAGTGGTGCAATAACAATATCAGATAATTATAATGATGGTATAAATGGGAATAAGATTGTATCTAAAATAGATGATAGGGCATTTTATAATAGACCCCATATTAGTAGTTTAACAATAACGGATAATGTGAAAGATATAGGACAAGATGCATTTTATGGATGCAAGGGGTTATTGTCAGTTATTCTCCCTTCTTCCTTAATATCAATTAAAGATGGAGCATTTAGGGATTGTTTGAATTTAGCAACGATTGATATGTCGAATGTAGATAATTTGGAAAATATAGGTGAATATGTTTTTAATAGTACCGTATGGCTTAATAATCAAAATGAAGGCTTAATTTATTTTGATATTTCAAACGATAAAAAAATATTATATGATTGTAAAGGAGATATTCCGCAAAATGTCGTTATAGAAGATGGTACAACAGTTATTCCAACAGAAATGTTTAGAAACAATACTACACTGGAAAGTATAAGTTTCCCATCAAGTATTACCGAAATTCAAGAAGGTGTATTTTGGGGTTGTACTAATTTATCTAGTGTTATTATATCCGAAAGCATTGAAAGTATAGGCACTGAGGCTTTTAGAAATTGCACAAGTTTGAATTCAATATTTATACCTAAGAATGTAGTAAGTATGGGTGATATGGTATTTAGTGGTTGTAGTACAAATGTTAATTGTGAGGCAGATGAAGATGGTGGTAATGATATGCCACTTAATGCAGATGGTTATATTTATAGTTGGAGCGGATATTGGACATCACCTCATGATTCAATAACTATTAATTGGGGACAATTAATTAGTTAAGAAAAATAAATCAACAAAGGACAAATAAATTTATATCTGTTGTTACTATTGGATAGATACTAATAAATCAAATTAACTCATAATATGGACTTAAATTATAAAACAACTGAACAAATATATTATAGATTGAGGGAAAGGGGGAGAACTATCTTTAAGATATAAGAAATAGTAAGATTAAGAGCGTTTTTATTGAATTTTATTGTACATAGTGTTATAATTAATTAAAGTAGATGGTTAGAGCTAAAGTGCCTAGTAATTGTTTTTTATATGAAATAAATATAATATTTTAATTTTTAATAGTATAAATCTTATTAATAAATAGGTTGATGATAGATGTTAATTCCCTCTCTTTCTCACCAACTGACCTTGACATAAAAATTGTGTTAGTATACAATAATAGAATAGAATTAATTAAAATGATATAAAAAGTGTTTTATAAGTAGAAATCAAGGTAGAAAATACGGAGCATATTTTGGGAACTACATACAATATAGAACAGTAAGGATTTAGTAAAAGGAGTATTAATATGAAAAGGGTTAGTATTATAGTAATGGCAATCATTGTAGTTTTTTGCATAATAGTTTTAATGGGATGTGAGGGAACACCTTTGGATATTACTTTATCTTTTGATAGCAATGGAGGCAGTGAAATAACAGCAATAGTCATAGAAGAAAGTGCGACTATTACTATTCCCGCAAATCCTACAAAATCAGGATATACATTCTCGGGTTGGTATTTAGACAATACTACATTTACTCAAACTGCTAATTCCCTTTTTACATCAGGGCTAACAGAAGACACAACAATTTATGCGGAATGGGAAGTAGAGTTAGTGGCTACGGAGGGCTTGTTATTTTCTTTAAAAGATGATGATACCTATGAAGTAGTAGGATATAATGGTACTGATTTAAATGTAAATATACCTGAAACATATTTGACTATAAATGTTACAAGTATAGGATCTATGAGCATCACAACTCAATTTGAAAGTTTGCATTTGTCTGCAAATCTTACAGCTATTGACGAGGTAATGTTTGGATATTCAGCTCTTGATGAAATTACTGTAGCTGAAGGTAGCACTTCATATAGCTCTTTAGATGGGGTTCTTTTTGATAAAGAGATGAAGGAATTGGTATGGTATCCTGTTGCAAAAGGAGTTACTTATACTGTGCCTGATGGAATAGAGAGAATAGGGCAAGGTTGTTTTAGGGATAGCACAACAATTGAATCAATTACTTTACCTGATAGTCTAATCACCATTGAAGATAAAGCTTTCTGGGGAACTACCAGTCTCACTTCTATTGTAATACCTGACAATGTAACAAATATAGGTTGGAATGCATTTTATGTTGCAGGGTTACAAAGTGTGGTTCTGGGTAATAGTGTTAGTGTAATAGAAGATAATGCTTTTTCAGGTTGTGAAATGTCTAGCATAATATTTCCTGCCTCTATTACAAGTATAGGGAAAGATGCTTTTGCCATTTGTAATAACTTAGTAAGCATAACCGTTCTTGCAAGCACACCTCCTTTATTAGTAGACTCAGATAGCTTTAGAAGTATGTATTTGGATGGCTATAATGAAGGTCTTGAAATTTATGTTCCTGCAAGTAATGTGGGTGCATATCAAGCTGCTACTAGTTGGTCTAATTATGTTGATATAATAACTAATATACCAGAGTGATATAATAAAACAAAAAGGATAGTAGAAGCTAAAGTGCTAATTGTTATAATTATAAGGAATTAAATAATTAAGGAACAATAATAATGAAAAAGTTAATATATATATATAGCTTACGAAATAAATGGCGGGTTTAGTGCAGCTGTCGCAAGAATATCAATATACAAATTAAATGGTTAAACAGCTTAATCTTTTTGGCGATTTAATAATGTTTTCAATTTAGAATCTATATTTATTATAAAAATATCTTCTAAACTCTGAAGTGAATCCATAAAAATGGACACTATAAATAAAAAGCCTCCTGTGATAGAATATATCATAAGGAGGTTTTTGATATGTCAGGAAAAAAAGGAATGAGAGATTACTCACTTTTAATCAAATTAGAAGTAGTAAGGCTACATATTAGAGCAAGTATGATAAAAATAATTATTTACAACAGAAACGATTGAATTGCACTATCTTAATTATCAATATTTGCAGCCTCGCCAAACAGCTTATCATTTATTGTTAAGACCATCTGCTTGTCTATCGGATAGACAAATCTAAGCAATAGAAAAATTATAACATACATAATAGTTGGTAACAGTGTAGTCCAAGTATACAAAAGCTCAGTATCTACTGTAGATATTTGAGTAACAGGATCAACATAATAATTAGATAAAGCGAGCGTTAATGGAGCAAAAACTCCTGCCATGGTATGCCCTAACTTTCTTGCAAATGAGAAGAATGCATATGTAGTCGCTTCATCTCTGCTTCCATGCAGATATTGCTGATAGTCAATAACATCACCAGCAAAAGCCCATATTTGGACTATAATTATAATAGAGCCAGAACCTATTAAGAAAGTAAAGAATAGGAATACATAGGGGTTGGTGGTTCTTATTAAGAATAATATTAAACTAGCAATACTTGCTAAAATCATTCCATAACTGCAAAGCTCTTTCTTTCCGTACTTTTTAATGAGCTTACTCAATACTGGCAACAACAAGCCCATTGGTAAGAATGCGGCTAAAGTTACTAGTGAGAATAATTCAGCTTTTCCAAAATAGTTTCTAAATAATATTAACTGTTGAGCTGTATTAAACATCTGTATTGTGATAATTAACATTGAGCATATACTGATAGATATGAAAGCCTTGTTTGTCAGCAATGTCTTAAATGTTTTTATGATATGTTCTTTACTTATTGGCTTATATTCAACTTGAATTCTTTCTTTGGTCCAAAATGTGGATATTTG
>CAZKXV010000057.1:0-7343 GCA_964556835.1 uncultured Clostridia bacterium | reverse complement strand
ATAATAAGTTAATAAATAGCTATAAAGTATACTTTTATAAGCACTTAATGCAATTTGTTACACTTTGCTTTGTTTATGCTTGATAGCCACGATTTGTAATGTATTTTGTAAAGAACACTTATGCGTAAAATATTTCAAATAGTTTATACGAGCACTGTATCGATTACTATAATATCAGATAAATGTTTAGCCTTCAAATATATTCTAATCACTTATTAATTCAAGATATATAATTACATTTTATTTTAACTTTTTATTACATATATATATTCTTAAATAAATTTCTCTCATTTCTTCTATACGCAAAATAATAGCAATAATTTACTATTAAATAATAGAATTTTATGATTTAATTAATATTACTTAAAAATATTTTGTTAAAATTCTTAATATAATGTGCGAATTATTCTTCATGAAAAAAAGCTAGCCTTATTTAAGCTAGCTTTTTTCTTATTCATATTCTTATGTTTCTAATCTAGTTTCTTTAGCGAAGTATTTAGTCCCAGTCTCTCTGTCCGCTCATCTGTGAGTAAAATCTCGCATATTATAATATTCTTACCGTTTAACATTTCTGCAAGAGGGTTGAATACAAAAATATTTAGCAGAATATATAGTGGCAAGGCGCTAAATATAGAAATCATAAGCATTACCCCCACTTCGTTTACTCCGAGCGAAATAAGCCCTAATACAAGCCCTACAGCTACAATATGTGCATATTTCAATAGGCTTTCGTTCCTCTTAGTTGCTCTGAGTCTTTCGTGGCATATCTTATCACCTAACTCCATTTCATAAGTGCTTTCCATGTATCTAGCACCAAATAGTCTTTTCTTCTCTATAAGTAGCCTTAATTCTAGTTCTGAGGGTGAAAGCTCACGATTTTTGTATAATGAAACAAGGATATCACTATGATACTTCTTCACCATTTCGCTATATTCCGTTAAGCCAAGGTCAGCCAGTGTATCTTTATTTATCTTGATAGACTTAGCTAATTTCTCAGACTTTATAGCGGACTTACCATAAGTTTTAACCACGTCAATATACAGCAACATATCATCTTCATTAAGAATTTTCTGAGCGAAAAGTACCTGTATTAACATCTGCTTGAATAGCAAACTTTCGTTAAATTGAATATACAATTTGTAGGTCTCTGCAAATCTAACTCTGCTATCACGTATAAATCTATTTAATATAGCATACCCATCGAAAGACATATCCATAGGTGAACACCTATCTATAGCAAGTTTGGATAGAGTTGCACTAAACCCTCTCTCATAACCAATAGTATTTATAAAACCTAAGAATTCATGACAATCATTAAACGCACCAAAACGCCCTAGCACTTTGCCTATAAACTTAAGCGCAGCTTCATCTTTATCCTTAGGATATAGAGGTGAACGCAAGATATATAACAAGAATAACTGTGCAATTTCGTGATTATTAAGATTTTCAAAATGTTTCATAAACATCTCAATATCAGTAGTAAATAACTCTTTTGATACTTTCAAGGCATTTAATGCACTAAATAATTCTTTATAGCCTTCAATAATGTTAATTGTAACAAAATTGTCGTCATTTATGAAAGTAGAGGGTCTGACACACGCAAAAGGACAATATAGCTTAAACTGCTCAATAATGTATGTATACTTAACTTTCTGGTTAATTCCAAGATGCATAATATACTTGATTATTGGTTGCATTAAGACTATTTCATTCTCTTTGCCATACACCTTAATTGGAAGAAAAGAGGTGATATAATCATAAGCAATAAGTGAATCAGCTCGCCCGAATATTTCTATCGTATCACTCAAATTTATACGTGTTGGTATAACTATATCCCTAATAAAACAAGCATATATATTATGCTTATCCAATTCTAAAATCTTCTTAACAAGTACTTCTCTTCTTGCAATATCCGCTTCACGAAGCTTAATACTACCATTAAAATTAAGTGTAAGTTCGCTTATATAGCTCTCAATTCTAGATAGAGTAATTGCATCGAAGTCCTTAGGTTGTACTTTCTTAAATGATTTAGCAGAAGTATCATATTCATGAAACTCTGTTTCAGCAAGTTTAAGATTGTAATCAAATTTGCTACCGTCAGAAACAATAGCATATTTGAGATTAAGATTAATGTCTTTAGGGCTTTTCTTGCGATGAACAGTGTTACCACAAGAACTGCAAACAGTATAGACAGCGCCTTCCTCATAATCGAGCGAGGAACCGCATATTGGGCAATTAATAACATAAGCATTTTCCACGTCTCAGTCACACTCCTTATATAATTGTACAACAACAATTGTTATTTGTCAAGACCAGATATTGCTAATTCTTAAACTCCTGAATATGCCATAAATCCACCATCAACAGGCACAACTACACCAGTTACAAAACTTGACATCTCATTATCTAGCAGGTATACAAGTGTTCCAAATAAATCCTCAACTTTACCAAGCCTATTGAGAGGAGTTTTCGCTAAAATCTTACCCGTTCTAGGTGTAGGATTATTATTGTCATCATAAAGTAGTTTCTGATTCTGTTTAGTTAAAAAGAAACCCGGAGCCATAGCATTAACCCTAATACCCACATCCGCAAAATACACAGATAGCCACATCGTGAAATTGGATATTGCCGCTTTAGCTGCACTATATATAGGGACTTTAGTAAGAGGAGCATACGCACTCATAGATGAAATATTAAGTATTACAGCCTCTTTATTAATCATATCTTTAGCAAATACTTGAGTTGGAACAAGCGTTCCTGTGAAATTCAAATTGAATACAGCATTTACATTATCTGGTTCAAAATCGAAGAATGAATATATATCCTTATTATCCAAATCAGATGGATTAAAATACTCATTTGTAGTTGTGCCTTTAGGACTATTACCGCCCGCACCATTGAGCAGAATATCACATTTACCGAAAGTATCATTAACTATTTTTCTTGCATTTTCAAGACTTGCCTTATCCAAAACACTAGCTTGGATAGCTATGGCTACTCCACCTGCTGTATTGATTTCATCAGCAATAATTTGACAAGCATCAAGGTTCAAGTCTAACAATGCTATTTTCGCACCACGACTAGCTAGCTCTTTCGCAAATGCGGAACATAGAACTCCACCACCACCAGTTATAACAATTGTTTTTCCTTCTAACATTATATTACTCCTTTATCAATCGCTTCAAAAAGTCCAACAATATATGTTGCACCTAAAGCCCTATCATATAATCCATAACCATTAGCACAAGAATCATTCCAAATTGCTCTACCATGGTCAGGTCTAACATAACCATCAAAGCCATTTTTACGAAGAGCCTTGACAATCTCATACATATCTATACTGCCACAGCTTGAAGGGTGTGGAGCTTCCTCGAAACTCTTCTCGCCCGTAATACGAACATTACGCAAATGTGCAAAATGTATTCTGCCTTTGCACATTTCAATCATTTTAACCAAATCATTAGTAGGCGAAGAGCCAAACGAACCTGTACAAAATGTTACACCGTTATATTTGCTTTTATTAAGAGCTAAAAACTTGATAAGATTGTCTTTGTTTCCTATAATTCTAGGAAGACCAAAGATTTTCCAAGGTGGATCATCAGGATGAATTGCCATTGCGACATCACATTCAGCTGCAACAGGTATAATTCTATCCAAGAAATACTTAAGATTATCGAAAAATTGCTCTTCAGTAAATGATTGATAAGTAATAAGTAGCTCTTTCAATTTCTCTTTTCCTATGCTTTTGTCCCAAGCAGGCAAATCTAAATCATCACCAATAGTTAGAGGATTAAGCTTGTTAACATCTTCATTTACGTAAGACAATGAAGTTGAGCCATCATTGTTCTTCTTCTTCAAATCACTACGCATCCAATCAAAAACTGGCATAAAATTATAGCATATAACTTTTACACCAGCTTTCGAAAGATTCCTTATAGTTTCACAATAGTTTAAGATATACTCGTCTCTCGTATCTATCCCCAATTTAATATCTTCGTGTACAGGAACACTTTCAACAACCTCAAATTCTAGTCCTGCATTATTGATTTCTGCTTTAAGTGCCATAATATCTTCAAGTTCCCACTTAATACCGGGCTTGACATCATAGAGAGATGCAACAATACCACTCATTGTAGGGATTTGACTGATATCCTTAAGAGATATGTGGTCATTTTTGTAATACCAACGAAAAGTTAATTTCATATACTACTCCTCAATAATTATTTAAGATAATTATAACATAAAACAATTGCTTGAGCAAACAATTATCATAATATATGAATAAATTTACGAATATTATTGCTTATATTGTACTAACACAATAGTTGCGGATTAAATTGCTTGAAAAATTCATCAATTTGAATAATATATGCCAGTACTTGAGGCAGTCTCATTAATTGACCATACCATGGCTCATTTAACTCTGTTTTCATAGCTGTCAAATCAATAATATATTCCCTATTACATATTTCGTTTATAACGCTATCCTTATCATTAAGTATTGATAAAACACGATTTCTAACATATTGCATATATACGGGACTAAATGTTTTAGGATATGGCGATTTCTTTCGGTATACGATATCGTAAGGTAACATATCCTTAAAGGCTTCACGCAGAATTCCTTTTTCTTGACCTCTAAGAGATTTATATTTCCAAGGCATATTATAAGCATACTCAACTAATCTATGGTCACAGTATGGCACTCTTACTTCTAAACCGTTATAGCTAGCCATTCTGTCGCTACGAACCAGTAATGTCTGCATAAACCAATCTAAATTAAGCTTGAACATCTCACGAATACGTTTGTCATGAGGGCAATCAGTCAATAATGTATC
Source organism: uncultured Clostridia bacterium (assembly GCA_964556835.1). GTDB lineage: Bacteria > Bacillota > Clostridia > Christensenellales > CAZKXV01 > CAZKXV01. The sequence continues at coordinate 2,505 of CAZKXV010000057.1, read as the reverse complement.
AGCAGATTTCACTGTATCAAAGTAATAGCCTTGCACATAATCTTCTAGTCCATCTCCAAGCAACCCTTCTCTAGCTAGATTTTCCCTTATATCAATAGAATTTGACCAAGGAAAGCTATCTCTCATAAGTAATTCTTTCTTATTGTACCAAGGATAACCGCCAAAAATCTCATCTGCACATTCACCCGACAAACACACTTTTATTCTCTTAGCTATCTGTTCTGTAAAAAGGAGTAAAGATGAATCAATATCTGCCATTCCCGCCATTTCTCTTGCGGTAACTGCACTATTTAGAGCTTCATATAGCTTTATATTATCCAGAACAATATCATAATGATTGCTTTTTATATATTTTGACATTATTTCTATGTACTTATTATCACTTGTAGGCTGATAAGAATTAGAACGATAGTTTTCAGCATTATCAACATAATCGACTGAATATGTGGTATTTTCTTGCCCTAATTTTGCATAATAGTCAGCAGTGATTTTAGAGATAATGCTTGAATCCAAGCCACCTGATAGCATACTGGCAGTAGGAACATCAGAAACTAGTTGCCTTACAATACTATCACTAACAAGATACCTTGTATGTTCTATAGTTTGAGCTTCATTCTCTGTATGCTCCCAAGCTTTCAAACACCAATATGTACCAGAGGATACGCCTTCTTTGCTGTATTTCAAATATCCAGCAGGTACAACCTCACTAATTCCTTTGAATACGCCACTACCATTTATTCGACTAGGTCCAAGAAGAAAAATTTCTCTTAATCCAGTTCTGTCTATAACAGGATTATAATGGGGATTTGCTAATATGGCTTTAATTTCCGAACTGAACAAAATTCCATTAGGATATAAGCAATAGTATAGAGGCTTTACACCTATTCTATCTCTAGCTAAAAACAGTTCTTTATCCTTTTCTTTCCATATTGCAAAAGCATAAATACCATTCAACTTATCTAAGCATTTACCACCCCACTCTGCATAACTATGAACTAATACTTCGGTATCACAATGCCCCACAAATCTATGCCCAAGTCTTTCTAATTCTACTCTTAGCTCTTCCGTATTATATAACTCACCATTATAAACTATTATGTATTTTTCATTGCTTTGATTATATATCATAGGCTGGTTGCCATTTGTGAGATCAATAATAGACAATCTTGTATGCATAAGGCTACAATTTGGTGTGAGATATGCCCCATTACTGTCTGGACCTCGCATATTCAACTTAGCGCCCATCTTCAAAGAAATTTCATTATTGATTTTCTCATTACTGAAATCTACCCAACCACACAAACCGCACATATATATTATCTCTCCTTTATTACTGGCTGTAATTGCACGCCCTCTAATGCGCTATATATTGTCTTAGGTAATAGCTTAAAATCCGCAACTAATGAACTTGTTTTATTTGTGCAATCGTCTTGCATATACGGAACAAAATAAACATTCCTTCTATTAATTAGACCTGCAATATTCGCTGCACTAGCTGTCAATCCGTCATTTGTTGATAACGCTATTACTACAGGTCTCTGATTTCTAAGTTGAGCTTTTGTAGCCATCACTACTGGTGTATCCGTTATAGCAAGATTAATTTTTGCTAGAGTATTACCCGTACATGGTGCAACCACTATTAAATCAAATAGCAATTTAGGGCCAATCGGTTCGGCTTTTACTATTGTATCGAGCGGCTCATTACCGCATATATCTATTACTTCTGCTCTAAACTCATCTGCTTGATAAAATCTTGTGTTCATCTCAACAGAATAAGAAAATATTGGCACTACATAATGCCCATCTGCAACTAACGCGCTCATACTTGCTAATGCTTTCTTAAAAGTGCAGAAAGAACCTGTAATTGCAAATCCAATTCTATATTTCTTCATATCTATTATCCTTTTTCTTTATAAAATACATCATATATATAATCACGAACCATTTGACCTGCAGTATATGGTACTACTTTCGATGGAACTCCTAGTAAATGTTCGCATTTTATACCCTTTGCTCTTATTAGTTTATGATTCATTCCCCCTGAAGAACTCAAATCAATTATTAGTGAATCTTTATTTATTAGCTCTATCTTATCATCTGGCAATATTTTTGCAGGTACGGTATTAACAATAACGCACATATTATGAAGCTTATTATAACTGTCTTTAATGGTACTTACATAATTGGTGAACTCACTTGCAATTTCTTGCTCTTCCTTATTATCTGTTGCAACAAGTACATTAACATCATTATTCAATAACACTTTAACCATTTCACTACCCACTCTACCATAGCCAATAATTAGAATATTGCAGTTTAGCACGCTTTTAGTCATAATTTTGATGATATACATCAATGTGCCTTCAGCAGTCAGGTAAGCATTACTTCTTCTAAAATCTTCATCATCCATCATATTTATGTTTCTTATATTTCTATCTTCAAGCATTATAATTGTATCGGAATTCAATCCGTAATGAAACAATGTATCCTTATCATTCATTCTGT
>CAZKXV010000056.1:0-7400 GCA_964556835.1 uncultured Clostridia bacterium | reverse complement strand
ACAAATATGCTTATGGTGCAGAGCTTGGTCCTCATGTAAAGATTGAGAAAGCAATTCTAGGTAATGATGCTGGAATAGTAGGTGCAACATGCCTAGTTATGAAAAAATAATAAAACCCTATCTAATAGATGTAGAAAAACCAGCTAGGTATACTGGTGGTGAATATAATACTCCAGACATCTCTATAAATGCAGCTGCAAGAGTATGTATGTGTTTTCCTGACTTGTATGAAGTGGGAATGAGTAATCTTGGTATAAGAATACTTTATCATATGTTGAACGATATGGATGGTATTAGTGCTGAAAGATGTTTCGCTCCGAAACAAGATTATGCCGACCTTCTTACAAAGCTCAATATACCACTTGTCTCATTAGAAACACAAAGCGACTTAAAAGATTTTGATATTTTAGGATTTTCCGTTCAATTTGAAATGCTATATACTACTGTTTTATATATGTTAGATTTAGCGAATATTCCTTTCCTAGCACTAGATAGAGGTGAAGACTATCCTATTATTATAGGAGGTGGACCTTGTAGTGCTAATCCTGAGCCCTTTGCAGAATTTTTCGATATTATTGTAATTGGTGAGGGTGAAAAACCAATGCAAGAGCTAAGTCAGCTTATGGCTAAATGTAAGGCGAATAAGAAGACTAAGAAAGAATTTCTTAATGAAGCAACTGGTATTGTGGGCGTATACGTGCCTTCACTTAATCCCGTTATAGATAATGGAAGATTTGTATGCGTTGAGCAAGATAAGGTTGTAGAGCAAGCATTTACAAGTGATTTTGATAAATCATATTTTCCTATAAAAATGCTTATCCCGAACATTGAAGTTATACACGATCGCCCGGTTATAGAATTATTTAGAGGCTGTCCAAATGGTTGCAGGTTTTGTCAAGCATGTTTTTTCTATAGACCTATAAGGCTAAAAACTAAAGAAACTTTACTTTCACAAGCGGAAGCTATAATAAAAGATACGGGATTTGGCGAAATATCTCTTGCTAGCTTATCTAGCAGTGACTATCCTGAATTGGAGAACCTAGTCACAAACCTTAGCGATATTTGCACGAAAAAACATGTAAATTTAGCCTTACCATCTCTTAGAATGGATAGCTTTACTAGCGAAATGTCCGCTTCATCTCGTATGAGTTCTTTGACTTTTGCACCGGAAGCTGGTTCGGAAAGGCTTAGAAATGTCATCAATAAGAATATTTCCGATGCGGATATTGAAAAAACAGTTCGAATAGCATTTGAAAGGGGATATACTTCCATCAAGCTATATTTTATGATGGGGCTTCCAACTGAAACAGAAGAGGACCTTAACGGTATCCGCCAGATGATATGGAGAATTAAAGATATCTATCGTGAAGTACCTAGGAAAAGAGCGCTCAATATAACAGTTTCTGTCGCAATTTTTGTTCCCAAGCCCTTGACACCTTTTCAATGGGTTGCACAGATTGATTCTGAGACTATTAAGCAGAAACAGGACTTTCTGTGTAAGGCTCTACGTATTAAAGGTGTTCGTTTTAATTGGCATGGTGAAGAAACCTCTATACTTGAGGCAGTTTTTGCTAGAGGTGACAGAAGACTAGCGAAAGTAATTATTGCTGCTTATAATAACGGTGCTAAGTTCGACAGCTGGACTGAACATTTCAATAATGATATATGGATTAAGGCATTTGAAGATACTGGGGTTAATATGTATAATTATCTAGATGAAATTGATACTAACATAAGACTCCCTTGGGATTTCATAGACTTCTATGTCCGAAAGGATTATCTCTTGAATGAATACACAATTTCTAAAGAGGGAATCCCTACAAAGTCTTGTAAAGATTCTTGCAACGCCTGTAATAGCGACGCTATGAGGTGTGAAAAATGATAGCAGTTAAGTACAGAAAGACTATTAATGGCAAATATATATCACATATTGATATGCTTAGGCAGATTACTAGAATGATTAGGCGAAGTGGATTAGATATCAATTATAGCTCTGGTTTTAATCCTCATATGTTAATCAAAATGTCCAGTCCTTGTCCTCTGGGTCTTATGAGTGAAGCTGAATATATCCTTATAGATTGTAATGATACAGACATAGATAAAGTTGAAAATATGCTTAAGAGTGTCAGTCGTCCGCTTATTGAGATATTAAAATTATGGTATGTAACAACAAATCCTAATTTTCAAGGAAGAGTTTATAGTGGCGATTATATAATTAAAGCACCTGAAAATGTTGTTGATAAACTTCTTAGCATAATGGATAAGTCGGAAATACTTATTAATTATGTTTCCAAGCGGAAAGAGAGAACTATTAATGCTAGAGAATTAATTTATGGTATGGAAAAATATAAAAAAGGAGTCATAGTTAGATTAGCTTTAGGCAACATAACTTTAAGAATTGACAGATTATTGAAGTATTTCGAGGAAAATTTAGGAATTTATATTTCCTTAGATGAAGTTGCAAGAATAAATCAATACATTAATGAGAATGGTAAAGAAATATCTTATGATGAGGTGTTAGATGGGGACAAATAAACTTTATCTTGAAGATAGATGTAATTATCATAGAGTCGCTCTAGTAGAAGATGAACAATTAATTGAATTCTATATAGAAAAAGTTTCTGAAAGTAGGCTTGTGGGTAATATATATAAAGGAAAGGTTGTTCGTGTACATCCAGCTATGGAAATGGCTTTTGTAAAGTTTGATAGAGATAATACTGGTTTTCTACAGCTTAGTAATAAGATTGTTGATGATATTGACAAAAATAAACTGACAAGAAATGATTTTACTATAAAAGAGGGCGATGAAATAATTTGCCAAGTAATAAAAGATGAGATTGGCAAAAAGAGTGCAAAATTAAGTACTATGATTACTATACCTGCTAAATATTTGGTTCTTAACCCAATGAGTAATGATATATGCATTAGCAAAAAGATTATACTTGACAGACAAAAAGAGGAATTGTATGAAATAGTAGAAAAGGCTCGGGGTACGAGAAAATTCGGTATAATTGTTAGAACGAATGCTGTAAATGCAACTGAGGCTGACTTAATAAAGGAAATAAATGCTTTATCGCTTAAATGGGAGTTCATACATAGTAATTATGGCAGTGCTGTTGTTGGAGAAGCTATGCATATCGAAAGCAATCTTATAAATAGAGCAATTAGGGATATTATGTCTTCTGATATATCGGAAGTAATCGTCAATAGAGAATTGCATAAAGACATTTGTAATGGTTTCTATCCTTCTATAGATAGTAGTATTGCAACGCCTTATGATGGATATGATATGATGGAGGACTATAATCTTAGTAATCAAATTGAAGAAATGACAAATAGTATTGTTGAGCTTTCTAATGGAGCAACAATAATAATAGACAAAACAGAGGCGATGATAGTACTTGATGTCAATTCAGCGAAATATATTGGCAAGAAAAATCATAATCTTGAAGCTTCGGCGTTAAAAACTAATATCATGGCTGCTGAAGAAATAGCAAAGATGATTAGGCGAAGAAATTATAGTGGTATAATAACCGTTGATTTTATAGATATGGAAGAGTCGAAGAATAGGCAATACTTAATGGAATGTTTTGATAAATTTCTGTCAAAAGATAGGATACGTACTAATCTTGTTGGAATAAGTGAACTATGTATAGTTGAATTGACTAGAAAGAGAATATATGAGTCTATAGCGAAAAATCTATTGCAAACATGTCCTTATTGTAATGGAAATGGATATATATTATCTCTTGATTATACCATTATGAAAATTAGACGAGCAGTGATGAGATTTGTTAGAAGTACAGGGCTTATGAATTTAATTGTAGAGGTACATCCTAGAATATTAGAATACTATAAGAGTTGTGATGAATATATGAAAGACCATGCTAATCTTGTTAAGATTGTAGAATTGGGGATTATCCCTAATCCTGAAATAGAACACCTAAACAAGTTTAAGGTTTATGCGTGTATAGAAAACTCAATCAAGGAAAATGTATTCTATAAGGGTAGGTATGATGATATTCCTGATTAGAAGAAGAATTGTTTTATTCGAAATATGCTAAACTATTAGTCGGAGTAATTATATGAAATATATAAATAGAGAATATGGATACGAGGGAAGACCTCCTTATTATAAAGAATTTTCTAGGGTTTCTACTAGAGGTCCAGCTATTAACCAATCTGAAAAACTACGACCTTATGTTGGAGCGGGATTAGATAGTGATGTTCCTTATGGTGCAATGCTAATTGGCGAGAGAGGCTCTAGATGGAACATTGAAATGAGTTTTAATATTCATGGCAAATGGGTAGGAGGCTTAGGTGCAAATCGTTCAATCGGAAGACTATACACCACTTCTAAGAATGGTGATTTTACTTATTTTGCAAATGGCGATATGACAACTACTATAGTTAAGTATTCAGCTAATGCGTTAGTTATGTCCATTGCCACTATGGATTCACTCAAACTCAAGATAAAATTTGCAATACCTGACCCTTGCGAGGGAGAATTTCGTATATCAGATGATATAGTGAAAGGTGCAGGATTGCATATGTACACAATACCAGGAGAAGTGAAACTTGACAATCAGATGTCAGTTTATAATGACAGATATGAGGTAGTGGGAAATCTGAAAGAGAAAGAATATTTTGTCGCAAAAGTGTATAGAAAACCCCATAATATAGTAAGAGATGATAAAAGTGTAACATATGAATATGAGCTTTTTGGCAAAGAGTCAAGAATTTTCATTTATGCTGCTGTAGGTAGCCGTTCAATATTCGATATGTTCCCTGAAGAAGATGAATTGATTAATGGTACTTCTATGGAAGAGATTAGCTATTCAACTAAGAAAATTATTGGAGCAGGCGAATTGGGCAGAAATGCAAGCGGGTTTATTAATTCAAGCATGTACAACAGAATATTCAATCCCTATACTAAGAGTAATATGTATGTGGAATCGAGAGAAAAATCTAATCATTTCTATGCTTTCAATGGAATAAAGCTAAATGCAAGTTCTATTATTGCAAGTTACATTGGTGATGAACAAGCGGTAATTGAGCAATTAAAATTAGCGGTTAAGGATGAAGTTCTTTCTCCACTGGCGGTTTGGATGGCATACTCAAGATCACGTGATATCAATTTATTAGAAACTTTATACCCTATACTAATTGAGAATTACAAACCCATAAACAAGTTAGTATTATCAAAGGATAAGAACGAAGTTTCTTACTGTATGGATAAATCTCCTCTTAAAGAGCTAAGTAACAAAAAACCTATGTACAGCCTTGACAAGAGCTGTCTTAACCTTCTTGCAATGGATATTATGGATAGGATAAGCTTGATATTAGGTAAGAAAATCAAGGAATATTCAAATGCCAAAAATACTCTGAAAGAGTTGATTAACGATGAATTATGGAATAGTAGATTGGGATTGTATATGAACAAATATGAAGATGGTAATTGGGCGGATAGTTTCGGTATCACTTCATTTTATCCACTTATTGCCGGAGCTATTAGCGGTCTTGACAAGTTAGAGAAACTGGTTATTAATTTAAGTGACCCTATCTTATTCAATGGCGAAAGAATTATTCCTACATTATGTATGACGCACCCTGAATATGGCAGAAAAGTCATAGGTGCTAATGATGAAGTAATCCCACCTTATAAGTATTATAGAGGTGAAATTGTGCCTTATATCAACTATCTTATATATCAAGGGTTAATACGCTACGGAGTACACGATGTTGCAGGAGAGGTAGCGTTAAAATCAGCTAGACTATGGTATAACAGATACAAAAAAGGCGGATATGAAGTAGTTGATACGCATTTCCCCGCTAAGAGATTATCTGTGGATAATAGTACTGCTAAGATAGAGAATGAAATACAATATGATGATATAGAAAGACATTCTTTGAGCGGTAATCTAATGGCACTTATGGGACTTAATGACCTTATTGATGTAGAGTATTTTAGAGATGATTTGAAGCTTGCTTTAAGGTTCGGGTCAATGACTAAAGGAAATAACAATCTATCAAGAATGAGTCTATTAGGAAGAGTGTTCGGTATAGACATTTCTGATAATACCACAACTCTAAACATTGATGATAATCTTGTGTTTAGAGGAGATGGCGGTAAATTTGTTATAAGACAATATTTAGAAAGAAAGAATTCAGTAGAATTTATTGTAATGAGCAAAAGCATTATTTCTATCAATATTAATTTGCCACTGCTAGGAATTATTGAAGATGAGTATTCTCTCACTTTTTCTGTGCCTCAAGGCACTCATAAAATTATAATTTTCGACGGAAAAGCTGAAATAATTAAAGTATGATTTTTGTTTGACATTTATTTTTATCTATGGTAAAGTAATCAAGCCGCATAACAAGGGTATTCTTTTTAAGTGCATTTATGCCACCTTTAGTTAGCGAGTCTTCATGAGGAGGTTATGTTATATGTATGCTGTTGCTCTTACTGGTGGTAAGCAATATCGTGTCGCTGTTGATGATATCATTAAAGTTGAGAAAGTTGATTTGGAAGATGGTGCCAAGATTAAGCTAGATACTATTCTTGTTAATAAGGATGGCAAGTTATCTACAGGTAATCCTATCAAGGGTGCTTATGTAGAGGCTGAAGTTCTTAGATCGGGTAGATCCAAGAAAATTATCGTTTTCACTTACAAAGCTAAGAAAAATGTCAAGAAGAAACAAGGTCATAGACAAGGTTTTTCGATGCTTAAGATTACAAATATTGTAGCAAAATAATGACTAAGGTTATCATTACAAGAATAGATAATCATATAGTTGAAGTTCATTGTTCAGGGCATACCGGGTATGCCGAACAGGGCGAAGATATAGTATGTGCTGCATTGTCATCCGTAGTGCAAACTGCACTACTCGGATTAATGCAGATAGCATGTGTGGATGCTGATTACAGTGTCGACGAGGAGAAAGGAGGATTGTATATAATCATTCCGAAACTTGCTCCTAATGTTAGAAGAGATGCTGATATGATACTAGAAACAATGCTAGTAGGTATCAATGACTTATATCTTAGCTACTCAGATTTTATTGATTTGGAGGTAAAATAATATGCGTATTAATATTCAACTTTTCGCACATAAAAAGGGCGTTGGTAGCTCTCGTAATGGCAGAGATAGTGAATCTAAACGTCTAGGCGTGAAAAGGGCTGACGGACAATTTGTATTAGCTGGCAACATTCTAGTTAGACAACGTGGCACAAAAATTCATCCTGGAACGAACGTTGGCAGAGGCAAAGATGATACTCTTTTCGCTTTGGAAGATGGCGTTGTTAGATTCGAAAGAAAAGGCAAGGATAAGAAGAAAGTTAGCATCTATACTGCTTAATTTAGATTTATTCGATATTTAGAGTAGGAATGATTATT